>NZ_JBEYSL010000039.1:0-23684 GCF_040642735.1 Micromonospora sp. NPDC047753
CGTCAAGAAGACCACGGCCGCGGCGAAGGTGCTGGAGAGCGGTTCGTGCGGCGCCTCGTTCTACTCCGACGGGCAGCTCACCGCCAACGGCGATTACCCCCGAACACCCGGCCGCACTCGACCGTCGCACGGTGCTGCGTCGCGCCGCCGCCGTGGGCATGCTCGCCACTCCGGCCATCGGCCTGCTCGGCGCCTGCGCCACCAGCGGCAGTGACGGTGACAACGAGCAGGTCGCCGGCGGAACCAAGAGCGAGGCGAACCCGCTGGGCGTCAAGGAGGACGCCGCGATCGAGGTGGTCATCTTCAACGGTGGCTACGGCGAGAAGTACGCCACCGACGTGCACGAGCCGCTGTACAAGAAGGCGTTCCCCAAGGCCGAGGTCAAGCACCAGGCCACCCAGGCCGTCTCCACTGTGCTTCAGCCGCGGTTCGCCTCCGGCAACCCGCCGGAGTTCGTGAACAACTCGGGCGAGAAGCTGATGGACTTCGGCGCGCTCGTGGCCGACGGTCAGCTCCAGGACCTCACCGAGCTGTGGGACGCGCCGTCGGTCGACGACCCGACCAAGAAGGTCCGCGACACGGTGGTGCCGGGCACCATCGAGGCGGGTTCGTTCAACGGCAAGCCGTTCGTGCTGTACTACGTCTCCACGGTCTTCGGTATCTGGTACTCGGCCAAGCTGTTCAAGGACAATGGCTGGGCGCCGGCGAAGACCTGGGAAGAGTTCATGACCCTGCTCACGAACATCAAGGCCAAGGGCATCACCCCGTACGGCTACGCCGGTGCGAACGCGGCCTACTACCAGTGGAACGTGATCCTCACCCAGGCCGCCAAGATCGGCGGCACGGACGTGCTGAAGAACATCGACAACCTGGAGGACGGCGCCTGGAAGCAGGACGCCGTGAAGCAGGCGGCCGCGGCGTGGGCCGAGGTCGGGGCGAAGTTCAGCGACAAGAGCTTCGAGGGCCTGAAGCACACCGACGTGCAGCTGCGGCAGAACCAGTACAAGGTGGCCCTGTACCCCAGCGGTGACTGGCTGGAGGGCGAGCAGAAGAAGGACACCCCGGCCGGCTTCGACTACCAGCTCATGCCGGTGCCGAGCCTGACCGCGTCGGACAAGCTGCCAGCCACCGCGCTGCGCGCCACCGCCGGTGAGGGCTACTTCGTCTCGGCCAAGAGCAAGAACCCCAAGGGTGGCCTGGAGTACATGCGTCAGATGCTGTCGAAGGCGGGCGCGAAGGGCTTCACCGAGGTGGTCAAGGCCCCGACCGTGGTCACCGCCGGGTCGGAGGGCTTCTCCTTCCCGCCCGGTGTGGCCAGCTCGCAGGCCGCGCTCAAGGCGGCCGGTCAGGACGTGTTCAACCTGTACTTCGACGGCTGGTACAAGGAGCTCGACACGGAGGCGCGTACCGCCACCAACGAGCTGATGTTCGGCCGGATCAACGCCGACGCCTTCGTGGAGCGGATCCAGAAGCGCGCCGACGCCATCAAGAAGGACAGCTCCGTCACCAAGTTCAAGCGCTGATCGATCGGAGCTAGGGTCATGCGGCACGGCAAGTATCCATTCGTGATCGGGTTCCTGTTCGCCCCGGTCGCGCTGTACGTGACATTCGTGATCTGGCCGTACGCGCAGGCGTTCCAGATCTCGATGACCAACTGGCGGGGACTGTCAGCCCCGCAGTGGGTGGGCTTCGACAACTACCAGAGGTTGCTCGACGACGGGGCCTTCTGGAAGGCGGTCCAGCACCACGGCGTACTGCTGCTTGCCCTGCCGCTGATCACCATTGCCATCGCGCTGTTCTTCTCCTTCCTGCTCAACGTGGGCGGCAAGAGCAGCGGTGGTCAACGCCAGGGGGTCTGGGGGGCGAAGTTCTACCGGGTGGTGTTCTTCTTCCCCCAGGTCCTGGCGGTGGCCATCATCGCGGTGTTGTTCCAGATGGTGTACCGGCCGAACGAGTCTGGCCTGATCAACGGCGTGTTGATGAAGTTCGGCATCGAGCCGATCCTCTTCCTGGTCAAGCCCAGCCTGGCCCTCTGGTCGATCCTCGCGGTGCTGGTCTGGCAGGCGGTCGGCTTCTACGTGGTGCTCTTCTCGGCGGGGATGGCCTCCATCCCCGGTGAGATCTACGAGGCCGCCGAGATGGACGGGGCGACGAGGGTGACGCTGTTCTTCCGGGTCACCCTGCCGCTGCTGTGGGACACGCTCCAGGTGGCCTGGGTGTACCTCGGGATCGCGGCGTTCGACGCGTTCGCCATCGTGGCGGTGCTCTCGGTGGACGGTGGCGGCCCGGACGGCGCCACCACCGTGCTGGCCATGGAGATCTACCGCAACGCGTTCGTCTACTCGAAGTACGGCTACGCCTCGGCGATGGGCGTGGCGTTGTTCTTCCTCACCCTCACGTTCGCGGCGCTGACGCTGCGGCTCACCAAGCGGGAAAGCGTGGAGTACTGATGAATCCGCAGTCGACGCTGCCGCCGACCCCGGCCGCGCTGCCGCCGAAGACCGGGGACCCGTCCGCCCCCGCCGGGCCGGGCCGCAAGGACCCTCGCTCGGAGGTACGGCTCTTCGCCGGCCTGGGGCACGTCGCGCTCGCCGTGTGGGCGGTGATCGTCATCGTGCCGATCCTCTGGACCTTCCTGGCCGCGTTCAAGAACACCAGCGAGATCTTCAGCAGCCCGTGGACGCTCCCGGCCGAGCTGCGGTGGGAGAACTTCGGGCGGGCCTGGACCAAGGCACACGTCGGCCGTTACTTCATCAACAGCGTGATCGTGGTGTCGTGCAGCACGTTCCTCACCATGCTGCTCGGCTCGATGGCCGCGTACGTGCTGGCCCGCTACAAGTTCTGGGGCAACCGGGCGGTCTACTACCTGTTCGTCTCCGGGTTGGCCTTCCCGGTCTTCCTGGCCCTGGTGCCGCTCTTCTTCGTCGTGAAGAACCTCGGGCTGCTCGACACCCACACCGGCGTGATCCTGGTCTACTCGGCGTACTCGTTGCCGTTCACCGTGTTCTTCCTGGCCGCGTTCTTCAAGACGCTGCCGTCGTCGGTGGCCGAGGCGGGGATGATCGACGGCTGCTCGCACACCCGGCTGTTCTTCCAGGTGATGATGCCGATGGCGAAGCCGGGCCTGATCAGCGTGGCGATCTTCAACATCATCGGCCAGTGGGCGCAGTACCAGCTCCCGTTGGTGCTGCTCTCCAACGCCAAGGACAAGTGGGTGCTCACCCAGGGCATCGCCGACATCTCGGTGAACGCCGGCTACGAGGCGGACTGGTCCGGGCTGTTCGCCGCGCTGACCATCGCCATCCTCCCGATGATCATCGTGTACGCGGTCTTCCAGCGTCAGATCCAGGCCGGCCTCACCTCCGGAGCGGTGAAGTAGGACGCCTCACCGCCCGTCGACGCGGGTGTGCCAGGAGCGCCACAGCGCCGCGTACGCCCCGCCGGCCGCGACCAGCTCGTCGTGGCTGCCGATCTCGGTGATCCGACCGTCGGCCAGCACGGCGACCCGGTCGGCGTCGTGCGCGGTGTTGAGCCGGTGCGCGATCGCGATGACGGTCCGCCCGACCAGCACGGCGGCCAGAGCGCGTTCGGTCCGGCGGGCGGTGGACGGGTCGAGCGCGGCGGTCGCCTCGTCCAGGATCAACGTGTGCGGGTCGGCGAGCACCAACCGGGCCAGCGCGAGCTGTTGGGCCTCGGCCGCACCGAGTTGACGGGCCCCGTCGCCGAGCTGGGTGTCCAGGTCGTCGGGAAGCTCGGCGAACCACCCGGCGCCCACCGTGAGCAGCGCGGCACGCATCTCCTCGTCGGTGGCGTCGGGCGCGGCGAAGGAGAGGTTGTCGCGTACCGAGCCGATGAAGACGTGGTGCTCCTGGGTGACCAGGGCGATCCGGCGGCGTCGCTCGGCCGGGTCGAGGTCGGTGATCGGGCAGCCGCCGATGGTGACGACGCCGTGGCGTGGCGCGTCGATCCCGGCCAGCAGCCGGGCCAGGGTGGACTTGCCGGCGCCGGACGGGCCGACGACGGCCAGCCGCTCACCGGGCTGCACCTCCAGGTCGATGCCGTGCAGCACGTCCGGCCCGTCGGAGTAGGAGAACCGGGCGCCACTGACCACCAGCCGCTCACCCCGTGACGAGGCGTTCGTGCCGGGTGCTTCCGGCGGGACCATGCCCACGCCGAGCAGTCGCGCGTACGACGCGAAGCCGCGTTGCGCCTGCTCGGTCCACTGCAACAGCCGGTCCAACGGGTCGATCGCCTGTTGCAGGTAGAGCGCGGCGGCGACGACCGCGCCGAGCGACACCATGTCCCGGGAGAGCAGGTAGCCCCCGACGAGCAGGACCATGGCGACCGGCAGCGGATAGCTGGCCTCGACGACCGAGAAGAACACGGTACGCAGCGCGAGGGTCGCCCGACGGGCCCGCCACACCGCTGTGACGCGGGTGGTGCCGTGTCGGATCCGGTCGTCGGCCAGCCGCAGCGCCTCCACGGTGCGCGCGCCCTCGGCGGTGGTGGTCAGCGTCTCGGTCAGCTCGGCCGCCGCCGCGCCCTCGGTGAGGTACGCCGAGCTGGCCCGGCGCAGGTACCAGCGGGTCACCGCCACGATCGACGGGAGCCCGGCCAGCGCGGCCAACCCGAGCAGCGGGTGCAGCAGGAAGACGGCCCCGAACAGCAACGTCAACTGCACCGTGGCGATGACCATCGTGGGCACCACGTCCCGGACGGTGGTGCCGACCGTCGACACGTCGACCGAGCTGCGGGTGGCCAGGTCCCCGGAGCCGGCACGTTCGACGACCGAGACGGGCAGCCCGAGAGTCCGGGAGACGAACTCCTCGCGTAGCTCGGCGACGGCCCGTTCGCCGAAGCGGTGGCCGGCGTACTGGGCGTACCGGGAGAGCAGGGCGCTGACCGCGACGCAGCCGGCGATGGCCAGTGCCAGCCGGTCCACTGTCGCCACTCCCGCGCCCGCGGTGACCCGGTCGCCGATGGTGCCCAGCAGCCACGGCGGGGCGAGCCCGGCGACCGCGGCGGCGCTGTGCAGCGCCAGCACGACCCCGACGGCTCGCCGGTGCCGGCTGATCATGTCCCGTAGGGCGCGGCGTACGGTGCCACGGTCGGCGACCGGCAGCCGGCTCACCGGTACGCCTCCTCGCTGCCGCGGGCCACCAGGTGCCGGTAGGCCGGGTCGTCGTCGAGCAGGTCGGCGTGGCTGCCGGTGGCGGTGACCCGGCCGGCGCTCAGAAGCGCGACCACGTCGGCCCGGCCGAGCAGCAGCGGCGACGTGGCGATCACCACTGTGGTCCGCCCGGCCCGCGCGGCCCGCAGCCGCTCGGCGATCCGCGCCTCGGTGTGCGCGTCCACCGCCGACGTCGGGTCGACGAGGATCAGCACCTCCGGTTCGCTGCTCAACGCCCGGGCCAGGCGCAGCCGTTGGCGTTGACCGCCGGAGAGCGTCCGCCCTCGGGCGTCGATCGGGGTGTCCAGCCCGGCGGGCAGGGCGTCGACGACATCCTGCGCCGACGCGGTCCGCAGGGCCGCGCCGATCCGTTCGTCATCGTCGTCGGCCCCGGCTCGCAGGATGTCGCGCAGGGTGCCGGCGAAGAGGTAGGAGTCGTGGTCGGCGACGAGGATCCGCGCGCGGACCTCGTCCAGGGCGACCTCGCGCAGCGGCACGCCGCCCCAGGTGACGTCGCTGGCCACGTACCGGCCGAGCCGGTCGGCCAACGCCACGGCCGCCGCCGGGTCGTCCACCGCCACCCCGGTCAGGTGGCCGGCGCGCACGGTCAGGCCGGTCACCGGGTCGTGCAGGTCGGCCGGGTCGTCCGGCCCGGACAGGTCGTCCGGCCGGCGTGCCTCGGGCACGGCACCCGGCCACCGGCGGCCCGGGCCACCGACGTCGTCCGGTGTCACGTTGAGCAGGTCGGCGATCCGTCGGGCGGCGACCCGGCCGCGAATGAGCTGGTAGCTGCCCTCCAGCAGAAACCAGACCGGCACGATCAGGGTCGCCACGTAGCCGTAGACGGCGACCAGCTCGCCGATCGTGACGTCGCCGGTCACCGCCATCCGGGCCGTCAGCCACACCACCGCCGCCAGGAACAACCCGGGGATGGCGACGGTCGCCGCGTCGATCCAGCTGTTGACCGCGCCGACCCGGTAGCCCTCGGCGCGTAGCTCCTGGGACCGGGCCGCGTACCGCCGGGCGAACAGGTCCCGGCCGCCCACCCCGGCGAGCACCCGCAGCCCGGCGACGATGTCACCGGATCGGGCGGTGAGCGCGCCCTGTTGCCGGCGGTAGACCGATTCGACCTGCTCCAGGCGGCGCAGCAGCGGCCCCACGATCAGGCCGACCAACGGCACCCCCACCAGCACGCAGAGCGCGAGCATCGGGGAGACCGACCAGAGCACCACGGCGATCACCCCGTACGCGATGACAGCGCCGACGCCGGGCCCGGTCAGCGTCAGCACCTGCGCCGTCCAGTCGATGTCGGAGCCGCCGATGGTGGACACCTCACCCGCGCCGACCCGCCGGGGCAGCACCGCGCCGATGCGGGACAGGTGGCGCAGCAGAACCTCCGCCGAGCGGGCCTTGGCGTCCTCCCGGATGAAGGTCATCGTGCGGTGCCGCATGATGCCCAGGTAGGACAGGGCCACGCCCGCGACGACGATCGCCGCTACCCAGAGCGCCAGGGCCTGGGTGTCGCGTTCGCGCAGCCCGTCGTCGACGGCGCGGGCGATCAGGTAGGGCCGGGCCGAGAGCCCGATCATCCAGGCCGTGCCGATCAGGCTGCCGCGCAGCACCCGCCAGGGTTGGCAGCGGACGAGCCACCAGAGGTAGCGCATCGGACCGCGGGCGTCGGGGGTGCCAGGATCGGGATGCGGGATCTGGGGAGGCACCCGATCACGCTACCGACCGGCCCCGACAGCCCACCGGCCCGACGACGGTGAGGTGCGCCTCCGTTCCTGTCGGACGGGAGAGGCAGAATCACGTTCGTGCTGGTGGCGGTGGTGTCCGACGAGCGGGGTGGGGGAGTGCTGTGCCCGCTGGACGCCACCGGCCGGCCGACCGGCCGACCCGAGGTCGTCACCGATCTGGTCGCCGCGGTCGCCGCCCGCGAGGCCGCCGAGCACCCGCGCTGGGTCTGGTCGACCGCCACGGCGCTCTACCCGACGCTGCTGCGCGCCGGCGTCCGGGTCGATCGGTGTCACGACGTGGAGTTGACCGAGGCGTTGCTGCTCGGGCACGTGGGCCGTTGGGGTGAGCCCCGCTCGCTGGCCGCCGCCTGGGCCCGGCTGACCGGCGCGGCGGTGCCGCCCGACCCGCCGCCGCGCGCCGCAGCACCACCCGGGCACGGGCAGGGCGCGCTCTTCGACACCCTGCCCGGTCCGCCGGGCCCGGGCATCGAGGCACTGACCCAGGTGTACGCCGACCAGCTCACCCGCGTCGCCGCGACCGAGCACCCCGGCCGGTTCCGGTTGCTGGTGGCCGCGGAGTCGGCCGGCGCGCTGATCGCGGCGGAGATGGGTGTCGCCGGGCTGCCCTGGCGGGCCGACGTGCACAACGAGATCCTGCACGAGCTGCTCGGCGAGGCGTCCCCGGTCGGTGGTCCGCCACGCCGACTCGCCGAGCTGGCCGCCCGGATCGCCGATGCGCTCGGCGTACGCGGCCTGCACACCGACTCCCCGGCGGAGCTGCTGAAGGCGTTCGCCCGGGCCGGGGTGGAGCTGCCCAACACCCGGGCCTGGGTGCTGCGCGGGGTGGACCATCCGGCGGTGCCGCTGGTGCTGGAATACAAGGAGCTGTACCGGATCTGGACGGCGCACGGCTGGTCCTGGCTCGATCAGTGGGCCCGGGGCGGCCGGTTCCAACCGGAGTACGTGCCGGCTGGTGTCGTCTCCGGCCGGTGGGCCACCCGGGGCGGTGGCGCGTTGCAGATTCCCAAGGTGATCCGACGGGCGGTGGTGGCCGATCCGGGCTGGCGGTTGGTGGTCGCCGACGCCGGCCAGTTGGAGCCCCGGGTGCTGGCCGCGGTCTCCGGCGACGCGCGGTTGGCGGCGGCGGGCGGTGCCGGCGACCTCTACGCGGCCCTGGCCCGGGACTCGTTCGGCGGTGACCGGGCCAAGGCCAAGGTGGCCCTGCTCGGCGCGATGTACGGGCAGACCGGCGGGGCCGCGGTGCCCGCGTTGGCGGTGCTGAAGCGCAGCTACCCGACGGCGTTCGGTTACGTCGAGGCGGCGGCGCGTACCGGTGAGACGGGTGGGCTGGTGCGGTCGTGGCTGGGGCGGACGTGTCCGCCCGGCTCGGTCGGGTTCGGTGATCTCGACGACGAGCCCGCCGACCCGGAGCGGGCGGGTGATCCGCACAGTCCGCGGGCGCGTGCCGCCCGGTCCCGGGGGCGTTTCACCCGCAACTTCGTCATCCAGGCCACGGCGGCGGAGTGGGCCTCCACGTTGCTGGCCACGCTGCGGACGGAGCTGTCCGGCACCGACGCCGAGCTGGTCTTCTTCCAGCACGACGAGGTGGTCGTGCACGCGCCGGCCGATCAGGCGGACGCGGTCGCCGAGGCTGTCAATCGGTCGGGCGAGCGAGCCTCCGCGCTGCTCTTCGGTGCGACGCCGGTCCGGTTCCCACTGGACCTGTCCATCGTCGACTGCTACGCCGACGCGGCCTGACCCGTGCTCGCGCCATGATCAAGTGACGGGAAGGAGGTTCCAGGAGCCCTCTCGGCCTACTTGTCATCACTTGATGAACGGCTCGCGTCAGGGGCGGAGCGGCTGCGGTCCGGTGTATAACGGTTGTGCTATTTCTCCTTTTCGCCCCGCCACCCCTGGCTGGCGCTCCTCGTTGCAGTGTCCGTAGGAGGGGGCGGATCGGTCGCGGTCGCTCCCATGCTTGAGGGGGCGCAGCTGAACGGGATCGCAGGAATGATCATCGCCGCAGGCGGGGGACGACGGATCGGTGGTCCCGAGGCGCTGCTGCACCAGGGCGACAAGCCGCTGGTGAATCAGATGATCGACACGATGACCGAGGCGGGCTGCGAGCAGATCGTGGTCGTCCTGGGCGCTGCCGCCGAGCAGGTCCAGGAGACCGCCGACCTGGGCAAGGCGACCGTTGTGATCAACAAGGCGTGGGGCACCGGGGTCGGCTCGTCCATCCGGGCCGGCCTGGCCGCCATGGACGACGTGGGGATCGAGGCGGTGGTGGTGGTGCCGGTCGACATGCCGGGCCTGACCGCCGAGGCGGTCAGCCGGGTGGCGGCGCTGCCGTACCCGGACGTGCTGGTCTGTGCCACCTACGACGGTCTGCGCGGCTACCCGATGCTCTTCGGCCGCCGGCACTGGCCCGGCATCGCGACCCTGGCCAGCGCCGACGTCGGCGCTCGGCCGTACCTGTTGGCGCACAAGGACCAGATCGTCGACATCGCCTGCGACTCGGTGGCCGACGGCAGCCGGGTCGACACTCCGGAGCTGATGGAGATGTACGGGCTCACCGTCCCGCCGCAGCGCGTCGGGGTCTAGGGCCGCGCCGATCTTGCAGTTTCTGTCGCCGATACGCGTGGGATGCCCCGCATGTCGGTGCAGAAAGTGCAAGATCGCGTAAGGGTGGGTGGGTTGCCGGGCAGCCTCCTTGCGGGGCTGCCCGGCGGTGCCTACTCCGCCGCCTGGTCCAGCTCGCCGGTGGCGGCGAGACGCTGGTACCAGTGGGCGCTGTCCTTCCAGGTGCGTACCTGGGTGTCGTAGTCGACCCGGATGATGCCGAAGCGACGGTCGTAGCCGTAGCCCCACTCGAAGTTGTCCAGCAACGACCAGACGAAGTAGCCGCGCACGTCCGCGCCCTGCGCGCGGGCGTCGGCCATCGCGCCGATGTGCCGACGCAGGTAGTCGATCCGCCGGTCGTCGTGGATCCGGCCGTCGGCCAACACCACATCGTCGAACGCCGCGCCGTTCTCGGTGATCATCATGGGCTGGTTGGGGTATTCGCGCTGCAGGCGCAGCAGCAGCTCGGTCAGCGCCGGCGGGTCGATGTTCCAACCCATCGCCGTGTACGGGCCGGGCTGCGGCAGGAAGTCGACGTTCTCCGCGGCGACCCACGGCGTCGAGGTCGACGCGCCGTGCCCGTCGGCGTCGGAGCGGGCCGACACCCCGTCCCACGCCCGGACGAGGGTGCTGGAGTAGTAGTTGACCCCGAGCACGTCCAGCGGCACCGCGATCAGCTTCTCGTCGCCCTCGCGCACGAACGACCAGTCGGTGACGGAAGCGGTGTCGGCCAGCAGGTCGGCCGGGTACTCCCCGTCCAGCATCGGGCCGAGGAACGCCCGGTTGGCCAGGGCGTCGATCCGCCGGACCGCGTCCTGGTCGGCGGCCGAGTCGGACGCCCCCCGGATGACGTGCAGGTTCAGGGTCACCGACAGCTCGGCGGAGGGGGCCAGCTCCCGGACCACCCGACCGGCCAGGCCGTGCGCGAGGTTGAGGTGGTGCACCGCGGCCAGCGCCGCCGCCGGCTCGGTCCGACCCGGCGCGTGCACGCCGGAGGCGTAGCCCAGGTACGCGGAGCACCACGGCTCGTTGAGCGTCGTCCAGGTGTGCACCCGGTCGCCCAGCGCACCGACGATGCCCGCCGCGTACTCCTGGAAGCGCAACGCGGTCTCCCGCGCCGCCCACCCGCCGGCGTCCTCCAACTCCTGCGGCAGGTCCCAGTGGTACATGGTGGCGACCGGGCGGACACCCCGCTCCAGCAGCCCGTCCACCAGCCGCGAGTAGAAGTCGATGCCGGCCTGGTTGAACCGGCCCGAGCCGCCCGGCTGCACCCGGGGCCAGGAGATGGAGAACCGGTACGCACCGAGCCCCAGGTCGGCGATGTGCCCGAGGTCGTCGGCCCACCGGTGGTAGTGGTCGGCGGCCACGTCACCGGTGTCCCCGTTGAGGGTTCGACCCGGTGTGTGGCTGTAGGTGTCCCAGATGGACGGTCCGCGCCCGTCCTCGGTCGCCGCGCCCTCGATCTGGTACGCGGCCGTCGCCGAGCCCCAGACGAAGCTCTCCGGGAAGTGGTGTTGCGTCATCGTTCCGTCCCCTGGATCTCGCAGATGTAGCCCGTCGAGGTGCCGGCCACCAGTTCGGCGCTGACCGTCCCACCCTCGTAGCGCACGTCGAACTCGGCGCCCGGCCCGTTGCCGGGTGACGGTACCCGTACCCGGGTCCGCTGCCCCTCGGCCGGTGCGTACACCCGCAGCCGCACATCGTCGGCCCACTCGTAGTCCGGTCGGTCGGTGCGCGAGCCGAACGGGATGACCGCGCCCGGTCGGGCCAGCACCGGCAGGCTGTCGAAGCAGTGCTTCTCGGTCAGCCAGGCCGGGCCGGTGACCTGCGCGCCGGTGACCAGGTGCGTCCAGGTGCCGGCGGGTACGTAGTACGTGACGTCGCCGTCGGCGCTGAGCACCGGGGCGACCAGCACGTCCGGGCCGAGCATGTACTGCCGGTCCAGGTGTGTCGTCGCCGGGTCGTCCGGGAACTCCAGGAACATCGGGCGCATCACCGGCGTCCCGTCGCGGTGCGCCTCCTGAGCGGCGGCCGCCAGGTACGGCATCAGGCCGAGCTTGAGGTGGGTGAAGTGCCGCAGCACGTCCACGGACTCCTCGTCGTACGCCCACGGCACCCGGTACGAGCCGGACCCGTGCAGCCGGGAGTGAGAGGAGAGCAGCCCGAAGGCGACCCACCGCTTGAACACCGCCGGGTCGGGAGTGCCCTCGAAGCCGCCGATGTCGTGGCTCCAGTAGCCGAAGCCGGAGGCCGCCAGGGACAGCCCGCCGCGCAGCGACTCGGCCATCGCGACGAACGTCGACTCGCAGTCGCCGCCCCAGTGCACGGGGAACTGCTGCCCGCCGGCGGTGGCCGAGCGGGCGAACAGCACCGCCTCGCCCTCGCCGCGTTCGGTCTCCAGCAGCTCGAAGACGGCCTTGTTGTAGAGGTACGAGTAGTAGTTGTGCATCCGCTGCGGGTCCGAGCCGTCGTGCCACACCACGTCGGTCGGGATGCGCTCACCGAAGTCGGTCTTGAAGCAGTCGACGCCCATGTCCAGCAGGGCCTTGAGTTTGCCGGTGAACCAGCGGACCGCGTCCGGGTTGGTGAAGTCGACGAGCGCCATGCCAGCCTGCCACTTGTCCCACTGCCAGACCGAACCGTCCGGGTTGCGGACCAGGTAACCGGCCTCGCGGCCCTCCTCGAAGAGGTAGGAGCGCTGCGCGATGTACGGGTTGATCCAGACGCACACCTTCAGGTCGCGCTCGTGCAGCCGGCGCAGCATCCCCTCCGGGTCTCCGAAGGTCGCCGGGTCCCAGATGAAGTCGACCCAGTGGAACTGACGCATCCAGAAACAGTCGAAGTGGAACACCGACAGCGGCAGCCCCCGCTCGGCCATCCCGTCGACGAACTCGGTCACCGTCTTCTCGTCGTACGAGGTGGTGAACGAGGTCGACAACCAGAGGCCGTACGACCAGGCGGGGATCCGGGCCGGACGACCGGTGAGGGCGGTGTAGCGGCGCAGCACGTCCTTCGGGTGGGGTCCGTCGATCACGTAGTAGGTGAGCGACTGGCCTTCGACGCTGAACTGGGTCTGAGCGACGACCTCGGAGCCGACCTCGAACGACACGTGCTCCGGGTGGTCGACGAAGACCCCGTAGCCGGCGCTGCTCAGGTAGAACGGCACGTTCTTGTACGCCTGCTCGCTGGCGGTGCCCCCGTCGGCGTTCCAGATGTCGACGGTCTGCCCGTTCTTCACGAACGGGCCGAAGCGCTCGCCCAACCCGTACACCGTCTCGCCGACACCGAGGGCGAGCCGTTCGTGTACGTGCCGGCGGCCCTCGGCGTCGGTGACGACGCCGATGCTGCGTGCGGTGGACGCGGTGACCAGCCGGTCGCCGTGCAGGAAGTCGACCCGCCACCCGTCGATGAGCGCGACCCGCGCGGTCAGTTCGCCGGTGGTCAGTGTCGCGCTGAGCCCGGTGACGTCGACGGTGACCGGGTGCGTGTCGTCGGTGCTCAGCCCGAAGTGCGGCTCGCGGGGCAGCCCTCCGGTGTGGTGGGCGATGGTCACGCCGATGACACCGGGGGCGGGGGAGAAGAACCGGACGGTGACCAGCGGGCGGTTGAGGGTGTCGCCGCGGCCGGTGATCTGACCGGTCGGTGCGAAGACGGTGAAGCCGCGCTCGTCCGGCTCGACCGACTCCACGATGCCGGGGCGCAGGACGCTGACGCCGGGGCGCAGCTGCCAGTACCCGTCGGTGAACTTCACTTCTCGGCTCCTGCCGTGATGCCGCGCGCCAGAGTGCGCTGGAAGATGAGGAAGAAGAGGATGGCCGGCACCAGGCTGATCAGCGCGCCGGCGTTGGTGGTCGGGGCGTCCATCAGCCGGTCGCCCTGCAACGACGCGAGCGCGACCGGAATGGTCTGCGTCCGGTTGTCGATCAGCATGACCAGCGGGATGAGGAACTCGTTCCACGTCCAGATGAAGAAGAAGATGAGCAGCACCGCGAGGGTGGGCCGCAGGTTGGGGAAGACCACCCGCCACAGCACGGTCCACTTGCCGGCGCCGTCCAGCGCGGCGGCCTCCAGCAGCGAGCGCGGGAACGTGCCCATCACCGAGGCGAGCAGGTACGTGCCGAACGCGCTCTGGATCACGGTGAAGATGATGATCACCGAGAGCTGGGTGTTGTAGAGGCCGACCTGCTTCGCCGCGTAGTACAGCGGGTAGATCAGCGCCTCCTGCGGCAGCATGTTGGCCAGCAGGAAGAGACCCACGATCCACAGCCGGCCCCGGACCCGGCCGATGCCCAGCGCGTACGCGTTGAGCAGTGACACGGCGACGCCGAGCACTGCCACCGAGCCGGCGATGACCGCCGAGTTCCAGAACTTCAGCGGGAAGTTGACAGCGGTCCAGTACGTGCGCAGACCCTTGGTGTAGAACTCCGTCGGCCAGCTCAGCGGGCCGCCCGACGAGTAGTCGCCGGGCGACTTGAACGCGTTGAGCAGCATGAACGCGAACGGCACCAGCATGACGAGCGCGCCGAGGGTGACCAGGGCGAGCACCACCCAGCGGCTGACACCACGGTGGTGTCGATCGCGTACGGGCCGGGCCGGCGTCACCGGCGCGGGGCTCGGTGTGAGCGTGACGGCCATGTCAGAACCCCCGGTCCCGGCGCTCGCTGCGGGCCTGCATCCAGATGAAGACCCCGGCCACCACCACGATGATCAGTGTCAGCACCGTGGAGATCGCGGAGCCGTAGCCGACCTGCAGCTTCTTGAAGAACGTGTAGTAGGCGAAGTAGCTCGGCACGTTCGTCGCGTTGTCCGGACCACCCCGGGTCAGCGCGAAGATCGGCCCGAACACCTTCAACGCGGCGATGGTGCAGGTCAGGGCCACCACGAAGGTCTCCGGCCGGATCTGCGGAAGGGTGATCGCCCGGAACCGGTGCAGCCAGTTCGCGCCGTCGACCTCGGCCGCCTCGTACAGCTCGGGGTCGACCCGCTGCAACGCCGCCATGAAGACGACCACCGGGTAGCCGATCTGCACCCAGATCATCACGGCCATCACGGCCGGCAGGGCGGTGCCCGGGTCGCCGAGCCAGTCATGACGTAACGCGCCGAGACCGACCACGTCGAGCAGGCTGTTGAACGCGCCGTCGGGGCGCAGGATCCAGCCCCAGACGATGCCGGCCACCACGACGGGCAGCACCTGCGGGAGGTAGAACGCGGCCCGCAGCGCGGCGGCGGTGCGGGGCTTGAACCGGCGGCCGACGACGTCGAAGAGCACCGCGGCGAGCAGCAGCCCCAGCACAGTGGGCACCACCACCATCGCGACGAGCATCCAGACGGTGTTGCGGAACGACGCCCAGAACACGTCGTCCTGCAGCAACTGTCGGTAGTTGTCCAGGCCGACCCACCGGGGGTCGCCGACGCCGGACCACTTGGTCAGCGACAGGTAGAGGGTGCCGACCAACGGCGCGCCGATGACCAGGAGAAAGAGCGCCGCTCCGGGGAGCAGGTAGAGCCAGTACGCCGCGTTGCGGCCGCGGCGTCTGCGGCTGGGCGCGGGCGGGGTGGGGGTCGCGGCCGGCGGTGTGGCGGCGACCGTCTCGGAGACTGCCATGGAAGATCCTTCCCGGCGGGGCGGGCGGGCGCGCGCCGGTCGTGCCGGTCGCGCCCGCCGCTCGCCGTGTCACTTGCCGGTGATCTCCTTGACGCCATCGGCGTACGGCTTGGCGATCGTGTCGAGAACCTGGTCGGGCGACTTCGAGCCGTTGATCAGACCCTGGAAGCCGGAGACCAGCACGTCGTAGTAGCCGGGGACCGGCCAGTCCGGGTAGAAGGCGAGCCCGTCGGACTTGCTGACCGTGTTGAAGTCCTCGATCAGCTTGCGGTCCTTCGGGTCGCTGATCTTCGACGCGTCAGCGGCGACCGGAACACCACCGTTGTTGCCGATCAGGTCCTGGATCTCCGGACGCAGGGTGATGTCGATGAAGTCGTACGCCAGGCTCTTGGCCTTGCTGTTCTCCGGGACGACCCAGAGGTTGCCGGAGGAACCGGCCTGCAGGGTGTTGCCGGGGAAGAGGAAGGTGTCCCAGTTGGCCTTCATCTCGGTCTTGAACCGGCCGTACCACCAGCTACCCGAGACGATCATCGGAACCTTGCCGCCGATGAAGGCGGTGCCCATGTCCTCGGCCTTGAGGCTTGCCGAATTCTTCGCCACGTAACCCTTCTGCACCCACTGGGCGAAGGTGTCCGCGCCGTACTTGAGCGGGTCGGCCTTGAAGTCGACCGGGTTCTTGTAGAGCTGGTAGTTGTCGACGAACTGCCGGTCGCCCTTGGAGAGGGCGAGCTGGTAGAAGAGCTGCCCGGCCGGGTACTCGGCGCCGGCCATGCCCAGCGGGGTGATGCCCTTGCCGACGAAGGTGTCCATCGCGGCGGTCATCTCCGCCATCGAGGTCGGAACCTTGACGCCGTTGCTCTGGAACAGGTCCTTGTTGTAGTAGACGGTGACGTACTCGCCGTAGTTCGGCACACCGAACCACTTGCCGGAGCCCATCACGCCCTTGTCGCTGTACCGGGCGGTGGTCTGCAGGCTGGGGCTGAGCTTGCCGGCCCAGCCGCGCTTGTCGGCCTCGCTGCTCAGATCGGCCAGCAGACCCTGGGAGGAGAGCAGCCCGGCGGTCGCGTTGCCCTTGTTGTACTCCATGATGTCCGGGCCCTCGGACGAGTTGATGATCATGCCGGCGTTCTGCTGGATCTGCTCGAACGCCTTGCGCTCGAAGCGCACCTCCACGCCCGGGTGCTCGGACTTGAAGATCTCGATCGCCCGGTCCCAGCCGACCCCCATGGCACTGTTCTCGCTCTCGTAGTGCCAGAGCTTGAGGGTCTTGGCGTCACTGTCGTCCCCGCTGTCACCACCGCCGCACGCGGCCACGGTGGTCGTCGCCATCGCCGCCAGGGCGATCGCGGCGACGAGCCGGTGGAATCGCTGCATTAGCATCCTCCTCGTTGAGTATCTAGCCGGTACTTCACGGGGCCCGTCGTCGCGTTGCAGCGCGGCGGCGGGCCATTTACTGATCGGCCCCCATCAGCTGGTGGCTTCGGGGCACGGCGGTCGACCCACGGACCTCCAACGCGCACGGCAGCAGTTGCTGGTGACGAAGGTCAGCGGGGCCATCCAGCTGGCGCGTCAGCGCCTCGATCGCGATCCGGCCGAGCGCCGAACCGGGTGACGTCATAGCGGTCAGTGCCGGGGTGGCCAGCTCGGCGACCTGCGGCGAGGTGACCATCGAGACGACGGAGACGTCGTCGGGCACTGACAACCCGCGGCCGGTCAACTCACCGAGAATGCCGAAGATCGCCGTCTCGTTCATCGCCAACACCGCCGTCAGCTCCGGGGCCCGCGCGAACGCGGCGGCCAGGGCGGCCCGCCCGCCGGCGGCGCTGTCCTCGGCCGCGATCATCACCGGCTCCAGGCCATGCCCGGTCATCGCCGCGGTGAAGGCGTCACGGGTACGCAACGCCGGCCCGTAACCGCTGGCCAACGTCGCGGCCGAGTGGTTGACGTAGACGATGCGCCGATGCCCGAGGCCGACCAGATGCGCGACAGCCTCCCGGACGGTCTGGTCGAAGTCGATGTCGACGTAGGAGAGCGTGCTGGTGTCGCCCGTGCGGCCGATCAGCACCAGCGGCACCCCCGCCTCCTGGAGCACCGTGACCCGCTCGTCAGCCAGCTCGACCTCCATCAGCACGACCCCGTCAAGCATCCGCTGACTGGCCAGCCGACGTAGGTCGTCGAGGTTGCCACCACCGACCGGCGAGAGCACCAGGTGGTAGCCGGCGACGCTGGCCGCGGCGGCGGCACCGGTGACGAACGCGGTCTCGGTGGCACCCAGGCCACGCTCGTCCATCGGCATCAGCAGGCCGAGGATCCGGCTGCGGCGACTGGCCAGCCCACGGGCCATCGCGTTGGGCTGGTAGTCGAGCTGCGCCATCGCGGCGAGCACCTTGTTGCGGGTGGCCTGCGAGATCGGCCGGGTGCCGGTGAGCACGTACGAGACGGTGCTGACCGAGACCTGTGCGAGGCGGGCGACGTCGTGCATGGTGGCCACCGCGCGCACCTCCTCCGGCCTGGGGTGGGACCGCTCCCGAACTTCGTCGAAGCGTTTCGACGAAGCGGTTCGACAGGACGCTAGGCCACCTGTTACGGCGACGTCAATAGCCGATGTCGAAAAGAATTCAAGGGCGCGCGGAGCCCCGCACCCTTGGATGCAGGGCGCGCGCCGCTCCCCGGTCGGTCAGTCGCACAGGACGGTCGCGGCCAAGATCCGCGCAAGATCGGGGATGTTGCTGCCTCCCATTCACCGGAGGCAGCAACTTCAGGGAAGTTGCGCGGATCTTGGCTGCGGGGTGCGGGGTGCGGGGTGCGGGGTGCGGTGAAGGCGCGGGGCCTGGCCCGGTGGGGGCGTGCGGGGCGGCCCGGTGGGGTGAGGGCGAGGGGCGCGGCCCGGTGCGGCGAAGGCGAGGGCGCGGGGAGAGGGCGCGCGACGACGCGGTAGGGCGAGGGCGCGGGGGCGCGGCCCGGTGGGGCGAGGGCGCGGGCCCGCGGGGCGCGGCGGGCGAGGGTCAGGGCAGGTTGAACAGGGTGGCGGCGTTGTTCCAGCAGACCGAGCGTAGCCAGTCGTCGCCCAGGTCCAGTCGGGCGAGCCCGGTCACCTGATCGGCGTACGGGTACGGGATGTTCGGAAAGTCGCTACCCAGCAGCACCTTGCCGGCCAGCCCCAACTCGCGTAACCGGGGCAACTCCTCGGCGGGGTAGGGAACGAACTGGTCGAAGTGGGGCGTGAACACCATTGTGGTGTCCAGTCGGACCCGCTCGTACGTCTCGGCGAGGTCCAGGAAGGCCTGGTAGTCCGGGGCTCCCATGTGTGCCACCACGGCGGTCAGTCGAGGGTGGCGGGCGAGTAGGGCGGCGAACGGTTCCGGGCCGGTGTGGGAGGTCCCCACCGGGGCGTGCCCGGCGTGCACCACCACCGGCACATCCGCGTCGGACAGCATTCCCCACACCGGGTCCAGCGCCGGATCGGTCGGCGCGAAGCCGCCGACCTGTAGGTGCAGCTTGAACACCTGGGCGCCTTCGGCGAGGGCTGCCTCGACGTACCCGGGGGCGTCCGGCTCGGGGTAGAACGTGGCCGAGGCCAGGCACCCGGGGGTGTCGCGGGCGAAGTCCAGCGTCCAGCGGTTGAGTTCCGCCGCCATGCCCGGTCGGTGTGCGTACGCCAGGGCGCTGAACGCCCGCACCCCGAGCCGGCGCAGGTGCGCGACCCGTTCGGCGTCGCTCCAGCGGTAGAGGATCGGCCATTCGGTGCCGACCAGCGGCCCGGCCGCGTCGAAGTAGGCCCACACCCGACGCAGCAGGCGTGGTGGCAGGAAGTGCACGTGCACGTCGGCGAGGCCGGGCAGCCCCAGGGCGCGGCAGAACCCCGGTACGCGGTCGTCCGCGTCGGGTGGGACCGGCAGATGGTCGCCGCCTGTGCCAGGCGGCACCGGCACCGGCACCGGCACCGGATCGGTCATATGTCGATGTCGAATCGGCTCAGCACCGAGGGTGCGATCAGGCCGACGGTGGCGAGCGCGGAGACGACGGTCAGTGCGATGCGCATTCCGACCACTTCGGCCTTGCTGCCAACGCGCAGGGCGATGCTGTTCGGCAGGCCGATCATCATCCACATGCGCCGCTTGATGGGGATCGGCCAGAGGATCGGCACGCCCGCTCTGGTGATCATGTCGCCGAGGATGTGCACGAAGCAGCCCACGCCGAGCGCGGTGCCGATCAGTGGATAGCCGCGTCCGCCCGGCAGGTTGGCGAAGGTGAACCAGGCGGCCCCGGCCGACGCGAGAGTGATGATCACCCAGCCGGCCCGTTCGGCCCACTCGTCGAACAGCCCGCGCAGCGCCAGGCCGAACATGAAGAACAGGATGGTGATGACAGCCCACTTGCCGTACGCGGCGCAGAGGGCGGTGGTGCCCCAGCCGACCAGCACGGTGAACGGCAGCGTGTGGGTGAGCGTCCGGTGCCCGTTGTTGCGGCGTGGGTCCTTGCTGAGCTTCGTGGCGTAGTAGACCCCGAGGGAGATCTTCTCCATCACCTCGGCGGCGAAGAGCGAGAAGACTCCGAAGGTACGGGCCACGGTGGCCCCACCCTGGTTCTTGGTCACCTTGCCCGACATGTCGAGGTCGGGAAAGAGCGCGCCGCCGGCGCACACCGCGGTGCCCACCGCCAACGCGAGCGGCGACTGGTGGTAGTCGGCGAACTGCTCCAGTGCCCAGGAGCCAGCCAGCCACACCGCCGCGCCGGACAGCGCGTGTTGCGGTCCCATCATCTCGGCTCACCCTCCCCAGGGATCTTGAGCGCCCAAAACTACGCCACTGTAGTAAGCGTCGGCGTCGCAGGGGCATCACCCGGAAGGTCCACATCGGACCGCGCTACAGGGTGGGGGTGAAGCTCTGCCGGATCATCGGCAAGTATGCCGCGTTGACCTGCCAGTCGAACTCTTCTGTCAACCACGAGACGGTGTAGGAGCGGTCGGCCGAGGTGTTGGCGAGCAAGCGGAAGCTGTGCACCGGAACGCCGAGGGCGTTCTGCCAGCCGCACTCCCACACTGCGCCGCCCTCGAAGATGTCCATCGCGGAGATGTCCACCTTGCGATAGTCCGGCAGCGCCGCGTTGGCGGTCAGCCGATCCTCCTCGGCCTCCCAGTGGGCCACCGGATCGGGGCGGGCCGGCCCCGCCTCGACGCTGAGCACCCGGGTTCCGTTGGATCTTCGGAAGCAGGTCACCGAGCCCTCGGTCCAGCGCGCCCACCCCACCGGCGCGGCGATCCGGAACCCGCTCGGGTCGTCGTACCAGGTCCAGCCCTCGCGTAGCCCGTACTTCACACCGGGTGGCGGTGACACCGCCACGACCGGGGTCGCCGACGGTGGCGGGGGAGACGTGCAGGCGAACGCGGCCGGCCGGGAGGTCGGCGCGCCGCCGCCCGAGCCGGACGGAGGGGTCCGGTCGTCCTGCCGGTTCACCAGCGCGAGCGTGACGCCTCCCGCGACGAGCACAGCGGCAGCCGCACCACCCAGGGCGATCAGGCGCCATCGCCGGCCGGGTCGGCGCCGCGGGCTCGGGGTCGGTGTGGCCGGCTCGCCCGACGGGGCGACCGGTTCGACTGGTCGGGGCGTTCTGGTCCGTCCGGCGTCACGGACCGCCGCGACCGCCGTGGAGCGGGTCGACGCGGCGGGCTCGTCGTGGCTCGCCTCGGCGGTGCGCAGCAGCGGCTCCGCCTCGGCGGCGGTCAACCGCCGCCAGGGGTCGCGCTGCAACAGGCCGGTGAGGACGGGACGCAACGGGCCGGCCCGACGCATCGGGTCCGGTGGTTCGGTGGCCAGCGCGCTGAGCGTCGCCATCGCGCTCGACCGCGCGTACGGTGACTGCCCTTCGACAGTGGCGTAGAGCGTCGCGCCCAGCGACCACAGGTCGGTGCGCGCGTCGGACACCCCTTCGCGGGCCCGTTCGGGGGCGACGAACTGCGGCGAGCCGAGCACGGTGCCGGGCCCTGTCATCACACCGTCACCGCCGTCGAAGGTGGCCAGCCCGAAGTCGGTGAGTACCACCCGCCCGTCGTCGGCGACCAGCACGTTGTGTGGCTTCACATCGCGGTGCAACACCCCGGCGGCGTGGGCGGCGCGTAACGCGGCGAGCACCGCCAGCCCGATCCGGGCGGTGCGCTGCGGACTCAGCGGCCCCTCGGCGCTGATGATCTGCTGCACCGATCGCGACGGCACGTACTCCATCACGATCCAGGGGCTCTCCCGGTCGTGCACCACGTCGTAGAGGCGGACCACGTTGGGATGGTTGAGGCGAGCGGCGGTGCGTGCCTCGCGCAGGGTCCGAAGCCGCAACTCCTCGCGTTCGGTCTCGGCCAGCCAGGACGGCGGCACGACCTCCTTCACCGCTACGTCGCGATGCAACATCTCGTCGCGAGCAAGCCACACCCGGCCCATTCCGCCGGTGCCGACCAGGTCGAGCAGCCGGTACCGACCCGCGATCAGCAACTGATGCACGGTCGCTCCCCCTCGGTCACCCCGGGATCCACGATAGCCACCAATGGCGGCTAATTCATCCACTGAGCGGCCTCGATCCACGACGGACGGTGGTCTCGATCATGGCCATACGGTGCAGGTCAGCGGGGTGGTCGGAAACTCTCTCGCACCTTTTTCCAGTCGGCTGCGGCCCCGGTCCAGTCCTCGTCGTGGGTGATCCAGGCCAGCGTCCAGCGGCCGGCAGCGACAGTTTGTTGCCGGGCGTGCAGCCACAGGTCGCCGTAGGGGGCCTGCCACCGGAGTTCCCACTCCGCCCCGCCGTCGCTGGCGGCGAGCCGGATCTCGTCGTACCCCGGCAACGCCCCGGCCCCGGCGGCCGCGTCCCGGGCCGCGCGGAGCCGGACCAACGGGTCGGCGCTGTTGCCGGGTGCGACGCTGAAGGCCCTGCCGGTCGCCGGGTCCTGGAAGCAGACCACCCCGTCGTCGCGGGAGTAGTACCAGCTGGCCGGAACGGAGACCCGGAAGCCTGCGGTGTCGGCGTGCCAGACCCAGCCCGGCGGTGGCCGGAACTGTTCGCCGGAGGCCGGGTCGCCGGCCAGCACCGGCGTGCCGGCGACATGCGGGCGGACACACGCGAACGGCGGCGGGGGGACGTCCCCTCCGTTGGGCGGCGGCCCAGGCCGGTCGGGGCCCGGTCCGCCCGGTCCGCCCGGTCCGCCCGGTCCGCCTGGTCCGCCTGGTCCGCCTGGTCTGTTGTCGGGTGGACGGTTCGATGGCTGCGGGGAGGACGAGGCGACCGTGTCGCCGGGCTTGTCGTCGTCGAAGGTCAGCGCGGTACCGACACCGGCCGCGACGGCCACCAGCAGCGCCACACCGATCAGTGCCAGCCGGCGGGTGGCTGGTCCCCGGGCCGCCCGGTCCGCGCCCGGCGCGGGGGAGGCCCCTCCGGTTGCGGTCGGGGCAGGGCTCGGCTCGTCGGACGGATCGGGCAACGGGACGGTGGGGTCCTGGTCGTCGTCGACGGCGGCGGGGTGGGCGATCAGCCCTGGCACCGGCCCGTCACCAGAGGGCCGGTCGGTCGCCGGCGGCAGGTCGGCGCGGCCGGTCGCGGCCATCGTGAGCAACCGACGGGCCGCGTCGTGGTCGAGGCGTTCGCGCGGGTCGCGGCGCAGCAACCCCTCCAGCACCGGCGCGAGCGCCCCGGCGTGGGGGGCGGGGTCGGGCGGGCCGGCGGCCAGCGCGCTCAGGGTGGCCATCGCGGTGCTGCGGGCGTACGGGGACCGGCCCTCCACTGCGGCGTGCAGGGTCGCCCCGAGCGACCACAGATCGGCGGCCACCGTGGACACGCCCTCGGCGGCCCGCTCGGGTGCCACGTACTGCGGGGAGCCGAAGACCATGCCGGGGCGGGTCATCGCGCCGTCGCCACCGTCGAAGGTGGCCAGCCCGAAGTCGGTGAGCATCACCCGCCCGTCGTGCGCCACGAGCACGTTCTGCGGTTTGATGTCGCGGTGCAGCACTCCGGCGGTGTGCGCGGCCTGGAGCGCGTCGAGCACGGCCAGCCCGATCCGGGCTGCGCGGGCCGGCTCGAGCGGCCCCTCGGCGTCGACGACGTCCTGAAGGGTGCGGGACGGGACGTACTCCATGATGATCCACGGGCTGCCGTCGACCGCGACGACGTCGTAGAGCCGGACCACTGTGGGGTGGTTGAGTCGGGCTGCGGCGCGTGCCTCCCGCATGGTGCGTGAGCGCACCTCGTCCCGTTCATGATCGGCCAACCAACTCGGTGGGACGATCTCCTTGACCGCCACCTCGCGGTGCAGCATCTCGTCGCGGGCACGCCACACCCGACCCATACCCCCGCGACCCACCAGGTCGAGCAGACGGTACCGACCAGCGATCAGCACCTGTGCACGCTCCTCCTCAGCCGCTGTCCGGGCTACACCCTAACCAGCGGATCGGAAGTCACCTATCGGTCGTCCGACCTGGCTCAGCAGGCGGCGTGGTCGGCGGCAGCGAGCAGGTTCGCCAGCCCGTTGACCTGCGAGGTGATGCTGCCACCGGTCAGCGTGTACGCCTGCGAC
>NZ_JBEYSL010000040.1:0-23303 GCF_040642735.1 Micromonospora sp. NPDC047753
AGGATCCGCCCGGCGTTGCGGTACGTCGCGCCGACGCGCCATAGTGCGCCAGCCGGTCGCCGACCCGCCCCTCCCGGGTGCTGCCGACGATCACGGCGATCCGCAACGACCACCGCCACCTTCGTGTACGTGGAACCCACGTCGGCGCAGACCGCCAGGGTCACGACGCGGCGGGAACGACCACGGTGCCGGTCGCGGTGACCGCCACGATCGGCGGATCGAGGACCTCCGCGGCGGACGCGGAACGGTCCGGGCGACCCCGGCACACCACCGCGCAGCTCAGCTCCAGGGTGCGGCTGCGGCTGCCCACCCGCGACACCCGCGCGGTGACCTCGACCACGTCCCCGGCGTGCACCGGCGCGTGGAAACGCACATCGGCGTACCCGGCGAACAGGCCCTCATCGCCGTCGGTGCGGATGCACACCTCCGTGGCGACGTCGCCGAACAACCCGAGGGCGTACGCCCCGTCGACGAGGTTGCCGGCGTAGTGGGCGTGCGAGTACGGCACATACCGCCGGTGCGTCACCGTCAACCCGAGCCGTGCGTCGGTCATGCCATCGCCTTCCGTTGCGTGATCAGGGCGTGCACGAGGTAGCTGGCCACCTCGCCGGGCGTGGTGCCCCGACCGAAGATCCGGTCCACGCCCAACTCGTCGGTCATCGTCTCGTCGAAGCGGGGACCACCGACGATCAGCAGCGGACGCCGCCCCGCCGGCATCGCCTCCCGGAACGCCGCCGACATCTCCCGGGTGTTGTGCAGGTGCGCGTCGCGTTGGGTGACCACCTGCGACACGAGCACCGCGTCGGCCTTCTCCGCCCGGGCGGTCTCCACCAGCTCCGGCACGCTGACCTGCGCGCCCATGTTGGTGACCTTCAACTCCCGGTAGTACTCCAGGCCCTTCTCGCCCGCGATGCCCTTGACGTTGAGGATCGCGTCGATGCCCACCGTGTGCGCGTCGGTGCCGATGCACGCACCGACCACTGACAGCTTGCGCCGCAACCGCTGCTTGATCACCGTGTTGACGTCCTTCGCCGACAGCAGCGCGAAGTCCCGTTCCACCACCTGCACGGCGTTGAGGTCGACCAGGTGGTTGACCCGCCCGTACACGACGAAGAACGTGAACCCGTCACCCATCGGCTTGGCGTGCACCACCATCGCCGGGTCCATGCCCATCTTGTTGGCCAACTGCACCGCCGCGCCCTCGGCGCGCTTGTCGTGGGTCACCGGCAGGGTGAACGACACCTGCACCATGCCGTCACCGGTGGTGTCCCCGTACGGTCGCACGATCGCCTTGCCGCTGTGCTCGCTACTGTGCTGGCCGGTTCGCTCGCTGTGCTCGCTCACGCCGCCGCCTCCAGGATGTCGGTGGCCGGGTTGCAGTAGTCGGCCTCGTGCGCGGCGACCCCGTCGAGGCCCTTGCCGCGGTCCGCGGGCCGCTTCATGATCCCGAAGGTGCCCTCGGCGATCGCCGTGAGCAGCGTCTGCTCACCGATGCGATCCAGCAGATCGAGGGCCTCACCGAGGACCTGGTTGGCGCGGCGGCGGATGAACCCGCCCGGCGCGGGCACGAAGTCCTCGTGCAACCCACCGGCGGCACCCAGCACGTAGCGCACGTTCTGCAGGGCGATGTCCCGGTCGGACAACCACGGCGTCACCACCGCCTCCGTCATCATCCCCACCAGCAGGATGCCCTGACCGGTCATCGCGCCGGCCAGGTTGAAGAACCCGTCAAGCAGGTTGCCCCGGAACACGTCACCGGTCATGTGCTTCGTCGGGGGCATCCACTTCAACGGCGCGTCGGGGAACAACTCCCGGGCCAGCAACGCGTGCGCCAACTCCAACCGGAACGACTCCGGCACCTCCGGGTTGATCTCGAACGCGTGCCCCAACCCCAACTGCCAGTCCGCCAACCCCGCCTCGTGTGCGAAGAACTCGTTGAGCAGCTGCGACACCGTCACCGTGTGCGCCTCGTCCACCGCGTCGGCGGTGGTCAGGTAGTTGTCCTCACCGGTGTTGATGATGATCCCGGCGCGGGCGTGCACCTGCCGGGAGAACCGCTGGTCGACGAACGTGCGCACCGGGTTGATGTCGCGGAACAGGATCCCGTACATCGAGTCGTTCAACATCATGTCGAGGCGTTCCAACCCGGCCAGGGTCGCCATCTCCGGCATACACAGCCCGGACGCGTAGTTGGTCAACCGCACGTAGCGGCCCACCTCCTTCGACGACTCGTCCAACGCCGCACGCATCAGCCGGAAGTTCTCCTGCGTGGCGTACGTGCCGGCGAAGCCCTCCCGGGTCGCGCCCTCGGGCACGTAGTCCAGCAACGACTGCCCGGTGGAACGGATCACCGCGATCACGTCCGCGCCGGCGCGCGCCGCCGCCTGCGCCTGCGGAATGTCCTCGTAGATGTCGCCGGTGGCGACGATCAGGTAGATCCACGGCCGCTGCGCCGGGTCGCCGTGGCGCTTCACCAGCCGGTCCCGCTCGGCGCGCCGCCGATCGATGCGCCGGATACCCGCGCCGACGGCCTTACGCGCCGCCGACCGGGCCGCCGTGGCCGCCCGCCCGGTCGGCTGGGTGAACCGCACCGACCCGGCGGCGGCCTTCTGCGCCAGCAACGTCACGTCGGTGCTGCCCTCCCGCACCAGGGCGTCGAACACCGGCACCGCCACCCCGTGACCCAACCCCACATCCGCGGCGACCGCCTCGACGAGCCGGTTCACCCACGGAATGCCATCCGGGTCGGCGCCGGTCACCCCGGCCAACCGCAGGACCGCC
Source organism: Micromonospora sp. NPDC047753 (assembly GCF_040642735.1). Taxonomy (NCBI): domain Bacteria; kingdom Bacillati; phylum Actinomycetota; class Actinomycetes; order Micromonosporales; family Micromonosporaceae; genus Micromonospora; species Micromonospora sp. NPDC047753. Next base: position 2,782 of record NZ_JBEYSL010000040.1, read on the forward strand.
CGCTCCACCGACACTGTGGTGTGGCTGCGGGCCAGGTCCACCACCGGCTGCCCGGCCCGACGCGCCAACTCCCGCGCCCGCGCCACCAGCACCGGATCAAGATCAAGCTTCCCGGTCATGACGACCCTTCCTCGTAAATGACCTCACCGCGCAGCACCAGACGCCGACACACCGGCAACGGCGTCGGGTCCTGCGGACCCCGCGCCTCCGGGTCCTCGGCCTGCAACACCGGCAGACCCCGCTCCACCCCCGCCGGCGTCGACCACACCGCGAACGTCGCGGGCGCACCCAACGCCAGGACCCCCTCGACGTCCAGGTGCACCGCCCGCCACCCGCCCCGGGTGTGCGCCGCGAACGCCGACCGCACACCCATCCGCTGCGCCGGGTTGTGGTGCGCGACCGCCGCCCGCACCGACCCCCACGGGTCCAGCGGCGTCACCGGCGAATCCGACCCGAACGCCAACGCCACCCCCACCGAGTGCATCGCACCCATCGGGTTCGACTCCAACGACCGGTCCAACCCCAACCGCGCCTCGTACATCCGGCCCGCACCACCCCACAACCGGTCGAACGCCGGCTGCATGCTCGCCACCACCCCGTACTCCACGAACCGCGCGATCAACGCCTTGCTCATGATCTCCGCGTGTTCGATGCGGTGCCGGGCCGCGCGCAACCGCTCCACCCCCACCGTCCGCGCCGCCGCCGCGAACCCGTCCAGGACGGTGCCGATCGCCGCGTCACCGATGGCGTGGAAACCGCCCTGCATGCCGTGCGCCGCGCAGTCCAGCAGGTGATCACGCACCTGCTCGACCGACAGGTACCCGTGCCCGCAACCCTCACCGTCGCCGTACGGCTGCGACACGTGCGCCGTACGCGACCCCAACGCCCCGTCGGCGAACAAATCCCCACCGGCGCCGACCGCGCCCAACTCCCGGGCCCGCGCCGCACCACCCAACTCACCCCAGTACCCGTACACCTCCGGCAGGCCCGCGCCCGAGATGCCCAGCAGACCGGTGAAGTCCTCCTCGTCGGAGATCTCCGGGCCACCACACTCGTGCACCGCCGCGATCCCCAACGACGCCGCATGGGCCAGAGCCACCCGCTGCGCCCCGACCCGCTGCGCCCGACTCACCGACGCCTGCGCGGCCGCCCGCACCACGTGGTGCGCGTCGCGCCGCAACCAGCCCGACGCGTCGTACCCGGGCGCCTGCGCCGCCTGCGGGCACGCCGCCAGCAACGCCGACGACACCAACGCCGAGTGGATCGACGCCTGCGACAGGTACACCCGCCGACCACCGGCGGCCCGGTCCAACGCCGCGGCGTCCGGCAACGTCGGATCCGACCACCCCGACTCGTCCCAGCCGTGCCCGAGCACCACCGCGTCCGCCGGCAGACCCGCCGCGAACCCCGCCACCGCGTCGAGCAACTGCCCCGCCGAGCGCACCCCGGACAACGACAACCCGGACAACGTCAACCCGGTGTCGGTGGCGTGCACGTGCGCGTCGACGAACGCCGGCGTCACCAACGCCCCGCCCAGGTCCACCACCCGATCGGCCGGCGGCGCGTCACCGTCGGTCCCCAACCAGGCAATCCGCCCACCGGACACCAGCAGCGCGGTGGCGCTCGGGTCGGCGGGGCAGTGCAGCACGCCGCCGCGGTACAACGTCGAGGGATTCGTCATGACCTCAGTCTGCCGCGACCCGCGCCGCGAACAGCTGACGCACCCCAGGCTCGGCCCGCAACAGCCCCAACGCCAACTCCGCGTGCCCCGGCACGTACCCGTTGCCCACCAGCATCGTCACGTCCGCCGCCAACCCCTCCGCGCCCAACGCCGCCGCGGAGAAGCTCGTCGCCATGGAGAAGAAAATCACCGTGCCGCCGTCAGCGGTGGCCAGCACCGCCCCGTGCTCACACCCCGGCACGTCCACGCAGACCACCGTCACGTCCGCCGGCACCCCCAACGCGGTGGTCACCGCCGTGGACAACCCCACCGGGTCGCGCGCGTCGGCCAGCGCCACCACCGACGCCAGGCCGGAAGCCGTCAGCGCGTCGCGCTCCGCCGCCACCGGCACCACCCCGACGGTACGCGCGGCGCCCGCCCGTCGCGCCGCAGCGAGCGACAGCGACCCGCTCTTACCCGCCCCACCGATCACCGCGACCCGCACCGGTGTCGGATCACCGCCACGCCGACGCTCCTCGACGTAGCGCGACACCACCCGGGCGGTCAGCGCGGGCGCACCGCACACATCCAGCACGGCGAGGGACAACTGGGGGTCCTCGTCGTCGGGCAGCACCGCGGCGATGGAGCGCGCGAACAGGATCGCCCACCCCTCACAGGGCACCTGCTCGCTGCGGCCGTCCCAACGGGCCAACCCATCGGTGATCACCAGGGGCGTCAACGTCAACGACACCAGGGTCGCGACCCGCTCCCCCGCCCTGAGGCCCAGCGGGGACCGCCGACCGGCCTCCTCGACGGTGCCGATCAGCATCCCGCCCGACCCGGTCACCGGGTTCTGCATCTTCCCCCGGGTAGCGATGATCTCCAGCACCTCAGCGCGGACCGCGTCACCGTCGCCGCCGTGCTTCTCCGACAACTGCCGGAAGCTCGCCGCGTCCAGGTTGAGCCGCTGCACCCGGATCCGCACCTCGTTCGGCGCGATCGCCGCCGACGTGTCCAGGCGCCAGGCCGCCTGCGGCAGCACCCCCGCCGGTTGCACGACGCGGTGCAGTCCCACCGGTGACGTCACGCCGACCTCCCCTGTCCAGCCGCCCGAAGCCCCGGTCAAGGCTCGCGTAACGGGAAAACTTACGGCAGACTAGTTTCTGTACCGAATATTTTCCAGTAGCCTTCGGGCTTCGATGATCAGCCGCAACACCGAGGAGGGGCCGTGACCCAGACCCAACCGGTTGAGACCGTCCCTCAACCCCGTCACGCCCCGGTCGCCGTACCGACCGCCGGGCAGCCCTACGAATACCACCGCCGCCCCCTGGTCGAACCCGACTGGACCCGGTTCCCCGGCTGGCGCCACGTCACCCGCGACCAGTGGGAATCCGCCCAGTGGCAACGCGTCAACTGCGTCAAGAACATCAAGCAGCTCCGCGCCGTCTTCGGTGACCTGATCGACGAGACCTTCTACGCCGACCTCCAAGCCGACCAGTCGGCAATGGCCACCATGTCCATGCTGGTGCCACCACAAATGATCAACACGATGGTGCCGTTCGCGACCCTCACCACCGAGGCCCTGCTCGCCGACCCCATCCGCCGCTACATGATCCCGGTCGCCTCCGACCGACGCACCGACTGGCCCTCACACCCCTACGCCAGCCGCGACAGCCTCCACGAGCACGACATGTGGGTCGCCGAAGGGCTCACCCACCGCTACCCCACCAAGGTCCTCGCCGAACTGCTCTCCACCTGCCCCCAGTACTGCGGACACTGCACCCGCATGGACCTCGTCGGCAACTCCACCCCCGCCGTCGACAAACTCAAACTCACCCTCAAGCCCGTCGACCGCTACGACGCCCACATCGCCTACCTCAAGGCCCACCCCGGCGTCCGCGACGTGGTCGTCTCCGGCGGCGACGTGGCCAACGTCCCCTGGCGCAACCTCGAGTCGTACCTCATGCGCCTGCTGGAACTGGAAACGGTCCGCGACATCCGGCTCGCCACCAAGGCCCTCATGGGCCTACCCCAGCACTGGCTGCAACCCGACGTCGTCGAGGGCCTGGAACGCGTCGCCCGCACCGCCGCCCGCCGCGGCGTCAACCTCGCCATCCACACCCACGTCAACCACGCCCAGTCACTCACCCCACTGGTCGCCAAGGCCGCCCAGACCGCCCTCGACGTCGGCGTCCGCGACGTCCGCAACCAGGGCGTCCTCATGCGCGGCGTCAACGCCACCACCCCGGAACTGCTCGACCTCTGCTTCGCCCTCCAAGGCGAAGCCGGCATCCTGCCGTACTACTTCTACATGTGCGACATGATCCCCAACGCCGAACACTGGCGGGTCCCGGTCTGGCACGCCCAACAACTCCAACACGACATCATGGGCTACCTCCCCGGCTACGCCACCCCCCGCATCGTCTGCGACGTCCCCTTCGTCGGCAAGCGCTGGGTGCACATGCTCACCGACTACGACCGTGAGCGCGGCATCTCCTACTGGACGAAGAACTACCGCACCTCCATCGAATCGGCCGACCTGGAGGCGCTCAACAAGCGCTACGCCTACTACGACCCGATCGACACCCTGCCCACCAACGGCCAGCAGTGGTGGCACGACCACCGCGACGACTGACCCACCGACGACGACACCCCCGGGGAGACCACTCCCCGGGGGTGTCGCGCACTCAGTGGTCAGGCGCAGCCCAGACCCTGCGAATAACCGGCCCGCAGCTTCCCGGCCGCGATCTCGTCGGCGTACTCCCAGAACACCTCCGGCCAGTCACCAGCCCGGTCCATGTCCCGCAGCACCCGCCACCCGTGGCTGCTCCGCAGCGCCTCGGCGGCCCGCACAACCCCGGCCTCATCCCCACTCGCCCGCGCCCGCTGCCACTCCGCGATCCACCCACAACCCACCCGCGACGTCACAGCGGCACCGAACTGATAGCGATCGTTGATACCGACGTCAACCAGCGCCGCGACGTCGAAGCCCGGCGGGAGCGGCACGTCCACGAGCACCTCAGCCGCCCGCGCCAACACCCGCTCGGGAGTGACGATCTCCGGCGGAAGCGCACCCAACCACGTACGCGCATCCACCCGGACCACATCCGCGAGGACCCGGGCGAACTCCTCCCGAGACCAGTCACCCCCGGTACGCAACTCGACGAAAACCCCGTCACGGGGACGGAGCAACACCTCGAAGTCGCTGGCGGAATACTCGAACTGGTCACCCGGCCAGCCATCGACCTGCACAGCCTTCGGACGACTGACGTGGAGCCGGTCGGCGTAACGGCCGGCGTAACCGTCAGCCGGATACCAGTCGAACTCCAACTCGCGTCCACCGTTGCGAAAGGTGATGGTCCCCGTCTCCTGGGTGAACCCGTAGACGACCGTCGCCTTCCAGCCGGGCTGGTTGATCAGCAGCCGCGGATTCTTCTCCGCCGCCCGCATCGCCACCGGCGAGTAGACGACCGGAGCACCGGCGCTGGGAGCGGAAGCCACCTCCCCGACCTCCCCGGGCTCGCCCGGCAGAACAGAGACGGCCAGGACGGCGGCAAGGACCACGACCACCGCCGCCACACCAGCGAAGCGACGCACACTCGGTTGCCCTCGCGGTGGTTCCACGAACCGATCGAGCGTCGACTCGGACATGATCTCCCCCAGGAGGGTCTGCTTCATCCCGTCAAGCTGTCCGATGAAATCCCGCCGAGCGGGGTCAGCTTCCCGAACCAGCCGGTCAAGGTGTTCCTCGGTCATCTCTGCTCCTTCCGGGTCGCTGCGGTCAGCACGTCGAGTACATGTCCAGGCGGGCCGAGGTCGTCACCGACCAGTTCGCGCAGCCTGGCTCGCGCCCGCGACAGCCGTGCCCGCACCACGGTGGGACCCACACCCAGGACCGCCGCCACCTCTCGCGGCTGCAAGCCCTCCCACACGGTGAGCATCAACACCTCGCGGTCCAGCTCACCCAGACCCGCCAACGCCGCCCGGACAGCGAGCCGCTCAGGCACCTCACTGCCCGGATCGGCGGCCACCACGACGGCGATCTGCTCACGCAGCCGTTCACCCAACCGCTGCCGGCGAACCCCACCCCGGTGATGATTGGCCAGCACCCGCCGGGCCACGCCGTACAGCCAGAGCCGAGCTTCACCGTCGGCCGGAATGTCATGCCTGCGCCGCCAGGCGACCAGGAAGGTCTCCGCGACGACGTCGGCCCCGTCCTCGGGATGCGCGACGCGCCGCAGCGCGTACGCCAACAACGGCTCGAAGTGCTCAAGATAGACGCGCCGGAAGCGGTCCTCGTAGTACTCAATGCCGGAGCTCACATCCACTCCATGTCCGGCGGGGCCCCAACCGTGACAGCCCTCGACACCCACCTCGCAACGCTCGGCCCCAGCAGCTGCCGGCACAGCCCACCACCACCCACGGCGCTCCCTCAGCGGAATTCTCAAGCCGGGAACACCACGCACCGCCGACGACTAGCGCCGACCCCGCCGCCCGCAGCCAGATGGCCGCCCGCACCTACGTGTTCCCGCACTTCCTGCTGCTGCTCGGCGTCACCCTGCCAGCGACCGTCCAGCTCGTCACCACCATCGCGATCCTGGTGCTGATGCTGGCAATGACGCCCGGCGGTCCACCCGCGGCGACGACGAGAGTGCACGGGTCAACGCGGAACGAGCGTGATGCCCTCGGTCGCCTCAGCCGCCGGTCAGCACCTCGGACAACGGCGCCGGCACCAACCCTCGCTCACGCAACCCGGCCAGGATGTGCGGCAACGCCTCATCGGTCATCGCCGCGTTCGCCTCGGTCACATGCATGATCACCACCGAGCCGGGGCGAACATGGTCCAACACCGCCCGTACCAACGGCTTCCACGCCGTCGCGAACGGATCGCCACTGACCACGTCCCCGTCGACCACGGTCACGCCCAGCGGCGCCAACGCGTCCAACGCCGCCGTGTCGTGGCACAACCCGGGAAACCGGAAGTACCGGGTCTGCCGACCGCCGTACGGCGCGATCACCTCGAACGTCTTCGCCACGTCGCGGGCCAGCTCGTCGACCGGCAACCGGGGCAGGTCGTAACAGTCCGCGGTGAACGCCGCGTGCCCGTAGGTGTGGTTGGCCAACTCGAAGCGCGGGTTGCCGGCGATCCGCCGGGTCACGTCCGGATACCGCTGCACCCACTTGCCGGTCAGGAAGAACGTCGCCGGCACCTGCTCCCGCTCCAGCAGGTCGAGGATGCGCAGGTTCGCGTACGACTTCACCCGGCCGGCCCGCAGGCTGGCCAACATCCCGTCGGTCATGTCCGCGTCGAAGGTCAGCGCGACCCTGGCGCCGCTGCGCGGCCCGTGATCCACCACCCGCGCCCTGGTCCCGATGGGCGTCGCGCCCGGCACCGTGGCAACCACCACCGGCGGCGACGAGACGCTGGCCGACGGCACCTCCGCAGTAACACTTGTCGATGGCACCGCCGAAGAGGCACCGGCCGACGGCGCACCGGCCGGGGGCGACGAGGCCGACGACCCGACGAAGACGGGCCGGTCCGGCGGCGGCACCCGGGACGCCGTACACGCGGCACCACCGACAACGGCCACCGCCGCGAGTACGCCGCACCACAACGGACGAAGCCGACCCCGATTCACGCCGTCGATCATCCCAAACGCGAACCACCCTCACTGCCCCGCCCGCACCCCGCCCCCGTCTCGCCTCGCCCCTGCCTCGCCGATCTTGCACTTGCGGTCGTCGGATTGAGCGGGATGCCCCAAATGCCGCAACAGAAAGTGCAAGATCGGCGAGGCGGGAAGGCCCTGCTCCGTCGATCATGGGGTTGTGGTGCCTGGTTTGGGTAGGCAAGGGGGCTTGGTCCCCCACCACAACTCCATGGTCGACGGAGCAGGGGAGCCGAGACAGGGACCGCAGCGCGACGGGTCCCCGGGCGACGGTGCGCCCGGGGACCCGTGGACCGCTCAGGTCACTTCGTGAAGGAGTCCTTCACGTTGCGACCAGCGTCCTTCATGTTCTGACCGGCCTGCTTGGCGCGCGCGTCGCTCTCCTGGCTGGCGCCCTCGCCACGCATCCGCTCGTTGTCGGTCATGTCGCCGACGCGCTCCCTCGCGGCGCCGGCCATCTGCTCAACCTTGTTCTTTGCCTTCTCGGTGAAGCTCATCGCGCCTCCTCGGTCTGGCGGTTGTCCTGGCTCGCTTGCCCGGTCTCCGGGTGCCGAAACCGGCAGTGCCGGTCGGCACACCCGCTAAAGCATCCTAGGAAGATAGGTAGTGGGAGGTCGGCTGTCGGCAGCGACCCACGGTGGTTAACTGACCGCATGGGAGAGCTCCTGCTGATCCGGCACGGCGAGACCACCTGGAGCGCCAGCCTGCGGCACACCTCGTACACCGACCTGGAGCTGACCCCCGACGGCGAGCGACAGGCCCGCACCCTGGCCGCGTTCCTGGCCGGCCGGCGCTTCGTCACCGTGCTGACCAGCCCCCGCTCCCGGGCGCTGCGCACCGCGCAGCTGGCCGGGCTCACCGTCGACGCCGTCGACGAGAACCTCAGCGAGTGGAACTACGGCGAGTACGAGGGTCGCACCACAGTCGACATCCACGACGACGATCCGCACTGGAACATCTGGACCGACGGCTGCCCCGGCGGGGAGTCCCCCGCAGAGGTGGGTGAACGGCTCGACCGGGTGCTGGCCCGCGTCACCCCGCTGCTCGACCGGGGCACCGTGGCGCTGGTCGGGCACGCGCACAGCCTGCGGGTGCTCGGTGCCCGCTGGATCGGCCTGCCCCCGTCCGCCGGTGGGCGGCTACGCCTGGACACCGCCACTGTCAGCGCGCTCGGTCACGAACACGGCCGGCAGGTCATCCTGCGGTGGAACCAGCCGGCTCCTCCGGCGCCCGGGACCGCGACCGACTCGGTGCCGCAGCGCTGATCTTCGGCGGCCGGTTCTCGTACGGCGTGGACAACACCACTGTCGTCCGGGTCGTGACGTTCGCCGAGGTGCGGATCTCCTGGAGCACCCGCTCCAGGTCGGTGGGGCTGGCCACCCGCACCAGCAGCAGGTAGAAGTCCTCCCCCGCCACCGAGTAGCAGGAGTCGATCTCCGGCAGGTGGGCCAGCCGCTCCGGGGCGTCGTCCGGCTGCGACGGATCGAACGGCCGGATCGCCACGAACGCGGTGAGCGGCAGGTCCAGCGCCTCGAACGACACCCGGGCGGCGTACCCCTTGATCACCCCGCGCTGCTCCAGCCGACGGACCCGCTGATGCACGGCGGACACCGACAGCCCCACCCGCTCGGCCAGGTCGGTGTACGACAGACGGCCGTCGGCGGTCAGCGCGGCGACGATAGCGCGGTCGATCTCCTCCACGGCGTGCAACCTACCGGGAAAACCGGCGCACGGCGACGAGGTACCCGAGTGGCGGACCGCGGTGGGCCGTGACGCACCCACCGCAGCCCCACCACCACGTACCGTTGTCAGCCCTTGGCCAGTGCCCGGGAGATCACCATCCGCTGGATCTGGTTGGTGCCCTCCACGATCTGCAACACCTTCGCCTCACGCATGTACCGCTCCACCGGGTGGTCGGCCACGTAACCCGCACCGCCGAGCACCTGCACCGCGTCGGTGGTCACCCGCATCGCCATGTCGGTGGCGAACAGCTTCGCCTTGGCCGCCTCGATGGCGTACGGGCGGCCGGCGTCACGCAGGCGGGCCGCCGCCAGGGTCAGCGCGCGGGCAGCGGAGATCTGGGTGGCCGCGTCGGCGAGGAGGAACCCCAGCCCCTGGAAGTCGATGATGGAACGCCCGAACTGCTGCCGCTCCCGGGCGTAGGAGACCGCGTAGTCCAGGGCGGCCTGGGCCAGCCCCACCGCGCACGCGGCGATGCCCAGCCGGCCGGAGTCCAGCGCGGACATCGCGATGGTGAAGCCCATCCCCTCGCCGCCGATCAACCGGTCGGCCGGCACCCGGGCCTCGTCGAAGGCGATCTGCGCGACCGGGGAGGCGCGCAGGCCCATCGTCCGCTCGGCCGCCTGCGGGGTGATGCCGGCCGTGCCCGCGTCGGCGAGCAGACAGGAGATCCCCTTCGGACCGGGCCCGCCGGTGCGGCAGAAGACGTTGTAGAAGTCGGCGGTGTGGGCGTGGGTGATCCACGCCTTGGTGCCGGAGATCAGGTACGCGTCGCCGTCGCGATCCGCCCGGGTGGTCAGCGCCGCCGCGTCCGACCCGCCCTGCGGCTCGGAGAGGCAGTACGCGCCCAGCAGCTCGCCGCCGAGCATGTCCGGCAGCAGCTTGCGCTGCTCGTCGCTGCCGAACGCCGCCACCGGGTAGCAGGACAGGGTGTGCACGCTGACCGCCTCGGCGACAGCGAGCCAGCGGCCGGCCAGGATCTCCAGGACCTGCAGGTACACCTCGTACGGCTGTGCCGCGCCGCCGTACTCCTCGGGGTAGGGCAGGCCGAGCAGGCCGGCGCGGCCCAGCGTGCGCAGCACCTCGCGGGGGAACTCGGCGCGTTCCTCGAAGGCCGCGGCCTTCGGCGCGAGCTCGCCGTCGGCGAGCTCGGTGGCGAGACCCAGCAGGTCGTGGGCCTCGTCGGTGGGGAGGATCCGGTCGACAGTCATAGCGCGATGAGCTCCGTGGGGGTGGTGTTGAGCCGTTGCACGCCGTCCGTTGTGCAGACGACGATGTCCTCGATGCGGGCGCCGTGCCGGCCCGCCAGGTAGATGCCCGGTTCGATGGAGAACGCCATACCTGCGTCGAGGGGTCGGTCGTTGCCGGCCACCAGGTACGGCTCCTCGTGCCCGTCCAGACCGATGCCGTGACCGGTGCGGTGCAGGAACGCGGGACCGTAGCCGGCGGCGGCGATCGGCGCGCGGGCCTCGGCGTCGGCCGCCGCGGCGGTGATCCCGGGCCGCACCGCCTCGACCGCGGCGCGTTGGGCGTCGCGCAGCACGGCGTAGTAGTCCAGGAAGTCGGCCGGCGCCGACCCGCCCGCCAGGTAGGTGCGGGTGCAGTCCGAGCGGTAGCCCGACGCCATCGTGCCGCCGATGTCGACCACCACCGGCTCGCCGACACCGATCGGCCGGTCGGAGGTGCCGTGGTGCGGGCTGGCCCCGTTGGGTCCGGCCGCCACGATGACGAAGTCGACAGTGACGTGTCCGGCGGCGCGGATCGCCGCGGCGATGTCGGTGGCGACCTCGGCCTCGGTGCGACCGGGGCGCAGCCACTCGCCCATCCGCAGGTGCACCTCGTCGATCGCCGCGCCGGCCTCGGCGAGCGCCGCGATCTCCGCCGGGGACTTGCGGATCCGCAACTCGCGCAGGACCTCCCCGGCGAGCCGTTGCGCGGCGTCGGGCAGCGCCGCGCGCAGGCCGAGGACCTGCTCGGCCCACATCCGGTCGGCGAGCCCGACCGCCGCGACCGGGCCGTCGAGGGCGGCGACGACCAGGGGGTACGGGTCGGTGCCGTCGACGTGGTCGACGATGCGTACGCCGGTGTTCGGGGCGGCCTCGGCCGCGGGACGTTCCAACCTCGGCACGATCAGCGTCGGCTCACCTTCGGCGGGCAGCACCAGACAGGTCAGCCGCTCCCCCGCGTGGGCGTCGTACCCGGTCAGATACCGCAGGTCGGAGCCGGGTGTGAGCAGCAGTGCGTCCAGGCCTGCGTCGGCCGTCGCTCGCTGCGCGGCGATCAACCGATCCGGCGGATACAGCTCGTCGATTCCCACCCCGCCAGCTTAACGGTCGTTTGGGCAAACCCCCTATCGGCACCGGATGACCGGAAATCCATCGGTGTTGATTGACTCGGACAGTTAACACTCTTTAAGATTTGGCTGCCTCGAGGCCCACCCGTCACTGCGTCCCCCGCACCGCCCGCCCGCGACAACCCTGCGCGGGCGGGTGTCGTCCCCCGCCCACGGGAAGGCCCTCGATGTCCTCACCACTGCGCCGCGCCCTCGCCGCCGGCCTGCTCGCGCTGGCTACCGCCGGCGCCACCCTGACCGTCATTCCCACCGCCGCGCAGGCAGTGGTGCTGCCGAACAACTTCAAGAGCGTCGGCTACATGCCCTCCTGGGCCGGCAACATCAACACGATCCAGTACAACAAGCTCACCCACATCAACTACGCCTTCGTCCTGCCCAACAGCAACGGCACCCTGCAAGGGGTGGACGGGGCCCGGCTCTCCTCGCTGGTCTCGCAGGGGCACGCCAACAACGTCAAGGTCTCCATCGCCGTCGGCGGCTGGAACGACGGCAACGACTCCGCCTTCGAGGCGCTCGCCGCCAACTCCACCAGCCGCACGAACTTCGTCAACAACCTGATCAACTTCGTCAACCAGTACAACCTCGACGGCGTCGACATGGACTGGGAGTACCCCGACCCGGGCACCTCGGCCAACAACTACACGGCGCTCATGACGCAACTCGGCAGCGCCCTGCGCAGCCGCGGCAAGCTGCTCACCGCCGCCGTGGTCAGCGAGGGCGGCAGCGTCCAGGGCGTTCAGACGGCCGTGTTCAACCAGGTCGACTGGCTCAACATCATGGCGTACGACGGCGGCAGCCCGCACGCCAACTACGACTGGTCGATCAACGCCATCAACGGGTGGAAGGCCCGCGGCCTGCCGGCCAGCAAGGCCGTCCTCGGCATCCCGTTCTACAGCCGCCCCGTCTACTACAACTACTCGTACCTGGTCGGGCTCGACCCGGCGAACGCCAACCGGGACTGCGCCACCATCAACGGGTCCCAGCAGTGCTGGAACGGCATTCCGACCGTGAAGCGCAAGACGCAGTGGGCGCTGGCCAACGCCGGCGGCGTGATGAACTGGGAGCTGTCGCAGGACACCAGCGGCTCGACCTCACTGCTCAGCGCCATGTACGACACCATCATGGGCGGCACCACCCCGCCGCCGACCGGACGCACCGGTCAGATCACCGGGATCGCCGGCAAGTGCGTCGACGTGGCCTCGGCGAGCACCGCCAACGGCGCCGCCATCCAGATCTGGACCTGCAACGGCACCAACGCCCAGACCTGGACCGTGGCCAGTGACAGCACGCTGCGCGCCCTCGGCAAGTGCGCCGACATCACCAGCGGCTCCACCGCCAACGGCGCGAAGGTCCAGCTCTGGGACTGCAACGGCAGCGGCGCCCAGGTCTGGCAGGCGCAGTCCAACGGAACGCTGCGCAACCCGCAGTCGAACAAGTGCCTCGACGTCACCGACAACACCTCCGCCGACGGCGCCCGGCTGCAGATCTGGGACTGCTTCGCCGGCGCCAACCAGCGCTGGACGCTCCCGGCCTGACGCCGCGCCCGCAGGGTCCCCGACCCTTGGCCAGCCAGCTCGTAGGGCCCCCGGTCGACGCGTAGGCGTCAGCCGGGGGCCCCGGCGTGCTCACCGACCAGGTCGAGCATCTCCTGCACCGAGCCGGCCGGGTCGGTGACCGGGAACTGCACGGCCCGCACCACGGCCGTCGGGTCGACCAGCAGGGTCAGCCGCTTGAACCGGGTCACCCCGCCGGCGCGGAACACCGGCAGCAGCAGCCCCGCTCCGAGCCGGCCGTCCTGGTCGGACAGCAACGGAAACGGCAGTTCGGCGTACGCGGCGAAGTCGGCGAGCTGGTCGGGCCGCTGGGTGCTGATGCCGTACACCCGGACACCGGCGGTCACGAAGTCCGGATGACGCTTGGCGTAGGTGGTCGACTCCAGGGTGCAGCCCCGGGCCCCGGGAATCTCCGCCCAGCCGGGGGGATGGCCCTGCTTCCCCGGCGCGTACGCCCCGGGGAACAGGTAGAGGACCGTCCACCCGTCCGTCGCGGTCACCGACACCGGGTGCCCGTCGGCGGCGGGCAGGACGACCTCGGGCAACCGTCGACCCACCAGGTCGCGCACCCGGCGCGCCTCGGCCGAGTCGGCGTCGGCCGTGGCGGTCACCTCACCGTCACCCATCAGATGCCTCGTTCCCCAGTCCTGCAGGGCGATCAGCACCGGTAGGAGCCCGTCGCCCTTCGCGGTGAGCAGGTAGTCGTAGCGCGGCGGGTGTCGTGAGTACGGCCGGCGCTCCAACACGCCGTGCTCGACCAGCGCGCCGAGGCGTTCGGTCAGCGCCCGTCGGCTGACGCCCAGCTCACGTTGCAGCGCGTCGAACCGGGTCGTCCCGCCAGCGACGTCGCGCACGATGAGGAACGTCCACCAGTCCCCCAGTACGCCGAGCGCCTGCGCGATGCCGCAGTCCGCGTCGGCAAGATCTTCTCGCCGCACCCGCTACCTCCGTCGCTCCTGATCCGACTATAGTCCGTTCCAGATTGGAATGCGCTGGCTCGGCGAACGGGGGACGGCGACACGCACGTCGACGAACGGGCCGGGGTGTTCTGGCGCTGGTGGACCGCCGGCACGACCAGCATGGTCGGGTCGGCGGTCGACGCGTGGCCCTGCCGCTGACCGCCCTGACCGTCCTGGACGCCTCCGCGTACCAGCCCGCACTGTCGTTTTCCGGGCCGGCGCCTCCGCTGCGGCCCTAGCCTGGGACCGGGCGCCCGTGCGGGCGACCTGACCGGGAGGACCGACGTGGCCGGGAACCAGACGAACCGGGCGGCGACCCGCCGTCGCCGCCAACTGTGGGCCGGAGTCCTCGCGCTCGTCGGCCTGGTCCTGCTCGTCATCGGCGTCACCGTCGCCGACGGCATCGCGGCCTGGGTCGAGGTGGTGGTCGCGATCCTGCTGCTGGTGACCAGCTACGTCGTGCAGCACCTGGCCCGGCGGGACACCGTCTACCAGCCCGACGAGCGACGCTGACACCACCAGCGGCCGGGCGTACCCGAGATCGTCGGACGGTTGTGCCAGGCTGTCCGGCGTGGCACACCGACCCCCGATCCTGCTGATCGACTCAGCCAGCCTCTACTTCCGGGCCTACTTCGGCATCCCGGAGTCCGCCGCCAGGGCCGAGGACGGCACCCCGGTCAACGCGGTGCGCGGCTTCCTCGACATGCTCGCCACCCTGATCCGGGTGCGGGGCGCCGATCGGATGATCTGCGCACTGGACTACGACTGGCGCCCGGCGTGGCGGGTCGACCTGCTGCCGTCGTACAAGGCGCACCGGGTCGCCCCGCAGGGCGGCGAGATCGTTCCGGACACCCTCTCCCCGCAGGTGCCGATGATCCTGGAGGTGCTGACCGCGGTGGGCATCACCGCTGTCGGCGCGACCGGCTACGAGGCGGACGACGTGCTCGGCACCCTCTCGGTGACCCAGCCCGGCCCGATCGAGGTGGTCTCCGGCGACCGCGACCTGTTCCAACTCGTCGACGACGCCCGACCGGTCCGACTGCTCTACGTCGGGCGCGGCGTCGCCAAGCTCGACGACTGCGACGACGCCGCCGTGCGGGCCCGCTACGGCGTGCCCGCCGACCGGTACGCCGACTTCGCCGCACTGCGCGGCGACCCGAGTGACGGGTTGCCCGGGGTGGCCGGCGTCGGCGACAAGACCGCCGCCCGGCTGATCGAGCGGTACGGCAGCATCGCCGGCATCCTGGCCGCGCTCGACGACTCCGACTCGTCCTTCGCACCGGGCCTGCGCGCCAAGCTGGTCGCGGCCCGCGACTACCTGGGCGTCGCGCCGACGGTGGTCCGGGTCGCCCTGGACGTGCCCCTGCCGGAGCTGCCCACCGCGCTGCCGAGCGCGCCGGCCGACCCGGACCGGCTGCTCGAGCTCGCCCAACGATGGAACCTGGCCGGCTCGGCCCGCCGCCTGGTCGACGCCCTCGCCGCCCCGCGTGGCGGCGAGAAGCCGTCGACATCCCCGCAGGCGGGGTGACCGCCCGGCACGACCCGGTTGGGGGACGAGCGGGTGAACGCGGGTTCCCGCGCTCCCCCGCTCGTTACCGTCCGTGAAGGTGGGCCGGACAGGTCCATCGAGTCGAGCGGTTCCGCAGGAGTAACCCGTGCACCTCCCCGCGCCGGAGCCCGGATCGCCACGGGCCATCGGTCCGCCGGTGCGCGATCCAGAGGGCCCGCGCCGGGTCACCCTCCTCGAACTCTTCTTCGACCTGGTGTACGTGGTCGCCCTGGCGCTCATCTCGCGGGGACTGGCCGAACGACTCGACTGGCACCGGGCCGCCGAGGCACTGATCATGCTGGCCGCCGTCTGGTGGACCTGGGCGATCACCACGCTGGTCACCGACCTGTACGACCCGGAACGCACCGAGATCAAGCTGCTGATCAGCGCCGTCATGTTCGGCGCGCTGCTGATGACCACGGCGATTCCGGAGGCTTTCAACAACCGAGGGCTCGTCTTCGGCGGCACCTACGTGGCGATCCACCTGGGGCGTGGGCTGTTCCTGATGCCGGCGGTACGCCGCGAACCACAGACCCAGCGTCGGGCCGCCCGCATCTTCGTCTGGTTCGTGGTGTCGGCGATCCCGTGGCTCATCGGCGCATTCGTCAGCGGAGACGCCCGGATCGTGTGCTGGGCCATCGCGCTCGCCATCGACTACCTCGGCTTCCGACTCGCGTACCCGGTGCCGGGTCTCGGGGTGGTGCCCGAGAAGCAACGAAACGTCACCGCGGAGCATCTCTCCGAGCGCTACCAGCAGTTCTTCATCATTGCGCTCGGCGACGCCATCCTGACTATCGGCACCATGTTCAGCATGGAGCACACCGAGGCCGAGAACATCGGGGCCTTCGCTGTGGCGTTCCTGACCACGCTGCTGCTCTGGCGGATCTACGTGCACAAGTCCGGCGAGCTGCTGCCAACCGCCATCAAGGCGGCCGAGTCGCCCAGCAAGTTCCTGTTCAGCGCGCCGTACACCCATCTGTTGATGATTTCCGGCGTGGTCACCACGGCGGCCGGCTTCCACCTGGTGCTGCACGAGCCGACCGGACGGACACCGCCGGCCTGGCTGGCGGTGATCCTCGGCGGCCCGGCGCTGTTCCTGGCCGGCCGGGCCTCGTTCGAGTACGAGGTCTTCAGCCGGGTGTCGTGGTCCCGACCCGGCGGGGTGCTGGCGCTGCTCACCATCGCCCCCGGCCTGCTGTACCTGCCGCCGGTGTTCGCCTCCCTCGGTGGGCTGCTGGTCCTGGTCGGCGTTGCCTACGCGGACTTCCGGCGTAGCCGCGGCAAGCCGCCGGAGGCCCCGTCACCGCCGCACTGAGCCGCCCGCCAGCTACACCAGCGCCCCGGCGTACCCCCGGACCTGCAGTCGTTCCCGGGCACCTCCGGCCAGGCGCACCTGCAGGCCGAGCGGCGCGGCGGCGCGGCGGACGTCGTCCACGTGCAGCGATCCGTGCCGGTCCACGGTGAGCACCGGCGGCTCTTCGAGGTCACCCTCCGGCGCGTGGAACGAGAGCAGGGTGACCGAGGTGGTGAGGTAGCCCGGGTACGCGGCGCGGGCGGCTGCCTCGTCCCGGTGGACCAGCACCACCAGATCGTCGAGGTGGGCGAAGTCGGCGGCGAGGGCGCCCGCCTTCCAGTGCGCCGGTTCCTCCGCCGCGCCGGTGAGATGCCGGGAGCGGTTCGCCGAGGTGATGTAGAGGTGATCCGTCGCGGTCTCGGCGAGCGCCCGCTCGAAGAGGGCGTTGGAGGGGCAGGTCAGCCCAGGTGCGATCACCTGGGTGGTCCGCATCCCCTGGTCGATCTGCGTGAGGTGGTCGGGAAGCCGGTCGGCGGCCGGCCCACGGAAGCCGAACGGCCCGGCCCCGTACAGGGCGTCCATCAGCGCCCGCACCCGACCGACCGGCAACCGCGGCGAGATCCGCGTCCAGTCGAACATCCCGGGGATCCGGCCGATCACCGTGGTGATGCTGCCGACCTGGTGGACCGGTCGACCCTTGGCCAGGTTTACCCGGCGTACGGTGGCCGCGTCGGGGCGCGTCACGATGGCGTAGAAGTTGGCGAACGCCGCCGCGACGATCGCGCCGCCAGCAAGCGCGCGGGCCGCGACCGCGACGTCCTCGGGGCGGTCGATGTAGAGGGGCGGGGTCGGGGCGTCCATGAGTCCTCCTCGGCGGGGCCGTGAGGCAGTTCTACGTCCACTCACCCGGATGACGGCGAGGTCGGTCGGCGATCCGATAGCCGACAGGTGCCACCCGGTGCGGGCGGCGGATGCCCGGGCGGTACACAACGGCGGACGGCATCGGCCGGATGGGGGATCCGGCGGGGGGTCCTAGCACGCAACCGTTAGCCGCGCGACCCGATTGGGTACAACGGCTGCACCTCAGATCCACCACATACCTCAGGAGGCAGCGATGCGCGGCACCTCGATTCTCGGAGTCATCGTCGTGATCTGGTTGGTGATCGGCGCCATCGCCGGTGGCCAGCGCGGTTACTACAGCGGCGACGACACCAACTGCGCCGAGGCCGGCACCATCCTGGTCACCATCGTGGCCGGGCCGTTGAACTACATCGGCGCCAACCCGAAGGTCGACTGCAAGCTGCCCGAGCCTTCCAAGTAGGCAACAGACGTAGACCGGCCCGTGCCCCCGCAGTGGGGCGCGGGCCGGTGCGGTTTCGGCGAGGTCGCACCGGAGCACTAGCCCGCCTCCTCCCCGGTTCAACGTCGCCATACCCACCCCTCCGACGTGCTCGCTCACCCCCGGGTAACCCCGCACTCCGAAGTGCGTACTTGATCACTTGGGGGGCGATGACCAGCCTCATCGGCATGGAAAAGAACACTGTGGAGAAGCCGTCCGTCACGATGCTGGGACTCGGCGCGATGGGTACCGCACTGGCCCGCGCCTGGCTTGCCGCCGGCCACCCGCTCACCGTCTGGAACCGCACCCCCGCCCGCGCCGCCGCGCTCGCGCCCGAAGGGGCAAGGGCCGCGGACAGCGCCGCTCAGGCGGTTGAGGCGAGCCCTCTGGTCGTCGTGTGCCTGCTGGACGACAGCTCGGTCGAGGACGTGCTGGCCGGTGTGGACCTGACTGGCCGGGATCTGGTCAACCTGACCACCAGCACCCCGGCCCAGGCCCGCGCCCGTGCGGGCTGGGCACGCCGACGCGGCGCGCGTTACCTGGACGGTGGCATCATGGCTGTCCCGCCGATGGTCGGCGTTCCGGAGGCCGACGGCTACGTCTTCTACAGCGGCTCGCGAGCCCTCTAGGAACGGCACCGCACGACGCTGAGCGTCCCGGTCGGTGCCACCTACGTGGGCGAGGACGCGGGCTTCGCGGCCCTGCACGACGTGGCTCTCCTCAGCGCCAGGTACGGGATGTTCGCCGGGACCGCGCACGCCTTCGCCCTGATCCGTCGGGAGGACATCGACCCGACGGCGCTCGCCCCACTGCTCGCCGACTGGCTCGTCGCGATGATCCCGACGGTTCGGCAGACCGCCGACCACCTGCGCAGCGGGAACTACACCGACGGTGTCGTCTCCCCTCTCGCCATGCAGGTGGCGGGCACACCGACCTTTCTGCGCACCGCCGAGCAGCAGGGCGTCAGCCCCGAACTGCTCCGCCCCTACTTCGACCTGATGCGCCGCCGCCTGGCGGAGGGAGGTGGTGAGGAGGATCTGACGGGCGTCATCGATCTGCTGGTGCGCTGACGGGGTGTGGTGGCTGGAGGCGGTGCTTCGTGCTTGCGGGCGTCCACCGCACAGCTCCTAAGGCATCCTAGGAGGCTGGTTTGCGGCCCTGCGGCGTTTGCCCACGCCGGGGCCGGGAAGGGCCGATGCCTCAGTCAGCGAGCGGGATCGGGAGTGTGGGCATGCAGATCGGCTACAAGCTGGCCGCAGAGGGGTACGGCCCGCAGGAGATCATCCGCCAGGCCGTCCTTGCCGAACGGGCGGGCTTCGACTTCGTCGAGATGAGCGACCACTTCCACCCGTGGCTGGACGCGCAGGGGCACTCGTCCTTCACCTGGAGCGTTCTCGGCGCCATCGCGGCCAGGACCAGCACCCTGCGCCTGGCCACCGGGGTCACCTGCCCGACCGTCCGCTACCACCCGGCGATCATCGCGCAGGCCGCAGCGACCATGGCGTTGATCTCCGACGGTCGGTTCACCCTCGGAGTGGGCGCCGGCGAGCGGCTCAACGAGCACGTGGTCGGGCAGGGCTTCCCCAGCGTTCGAGGGCGACACGAGCGACTACGCGAGGCGCTGGAGATCATCCGGCTGCTCTGGCAGGGCGGCTACCAGTCGTACGAGGGCCGGCACCTGCAACTGGAGGACGCCCGCATCTTCGATCTGCCGGACACCCTGCCCGTGATCGCGGTGGCGGCCAGCGGTGAGGTGTCGGCGCGGCTCGCCGCCGAGTTGGGCGACGGCCTGTTTGCCACCGAGCCGGACGCGTCGATCGTCGAACACTACCGACGCGCCAAGGGTTCGGGCCCGCGCTACGCCGAGGTGCCACTGGCCTGGGCCACCGACGAGCAACAGGCGGTGCAGGCGGTGTTGCAGACGAGCCGATGGATGGTCACCGGTTGGAAGGTGATGAGCGAACTGCCGAACCCGGTCAACTTCGACGCGGCCAGCGCGTACGTCGAGGAGAAGCACATCCGGCAGCTCTTCGCCATCGGCCCGGACCCGGAACCGCACGTCGCCAAGGTCCGGTCGTACGTCGAGGCCGGCTTCGACCACATCGTCCTGCAGAACGCCGGCCCCGACCCGGACGGCTTTCTCGACTTCTTCGCCGGCGACCTCTCCGACCGTCTGCGCGCGATGGGTTGACGCCGTGAACCCGCGTGCGGTGGGTTGACGCCGTGACGAGGAAGCGACGCCGAACCCTCCGTTCCGACACCTGATCGCGGCAGCGTCGGTGGCCACCGGGCTCGGCGCTCGGTGAGGCCGAGGCCGGGTTGACAGGCGTACTTCTCCTACTGGCGTTGGCTTACGGCCTGTGGCGTGGTAGCGGGCGGGCCCGGTTCTGGACGACCGTTTTCTCGACC
>NZ_JBEYSL010000041.1:0-23232 GCF_040642735.1 Micromonospora sp. NPDC047753
GCTCTCGATGCTGCACGAACGCTGGCCGCAGGTGCCCCGCATCGCCCTGCCCACCTCCGCGACCAGCGCACCGGTCGGGCCACCGTGCTGGCCGCGCCCGGGCGGGCCGCCGGGCTGCGCCGTTGGGCGGTGGAGGTGACCGCCGGGCCGGACGGCGACTGGCTGGTCCTGCCGTACGCCGAACCCGACGGGCTGGCCGGTCATCTCGTCGGCTACGGCCCGGACGTGCGGGTCATCGACCCACCGGAGGTCCGCGAGGCGGTCATCCAACGACTCAAGGAGATCGCCGTGCGCCACGACGAGCTGGCCGTCGGCGGGGGTGCCCGGTGACCCGCCCGGCCGCCCGCAACGGCTCCCGCGCGTCCGCCGACCGCCTGGCCCGACTGCTCAACCTGGTGCCCTACCTGCTGGCCCGGCCCGGCATCGAGATCGCCGAGGCGGCCGGTGACCTGGGCGTCACCGAGCGCCAGCTCCGGGAGGATCTGGAGCTGCTCTGGGTGTGCGGGCTCCCCGGGTACGGCCCCGGTGACCTGATCGACATGGCGTTCGACGGTGACCGGGTGACCATCACCTACGACGCCGGCATCGACCGGCCGTTACGACTGACCCCCGACGAGGCCCTGGCCCTCGTGGTGGCCCTGCGCATGCTGGCCGAGACGCCCGGGGTGGCCAACCGGGAGGCCGTCGAACGGGCCCTCGCCAAGATCGAGGCCGCGGGCGACCTGGTGGGCGCGCCGGTGGCGGTCCGGTTGCCCGGGGACGCCCCGCGGGTCGAGGCGCTGCGCGCCGCCGTGGAGGGCGGCAGGGCCCTGCGGATCACCTACTACACGGCCGCCCGGGACGAGACCACCGAGCGGGTCATCGACCCGCTGCGGATGCTGATGGTCGGCGGGCGGGCGTACGTGGAGGCGTGGTGTCGGCGCGCGGAGGCCGTCCGGCTGTTCCGCGCGGACCGGATCGACGCGGTCACCGAGCTGGACGAGCCGGCCACGGTGCCGCCGCAGGCCGTCCCGCACGACCTCACCGAGGGCGTGTTCCGCCCCTCGGCCGACCTACCGTTGATCACCCTGCGCATCGGTCGGGGCGAACGGTGGATCACCGAGTACTACCCGTGCGAGCGGGTGGAGGCCGGCGACGGCGACCAGTGGCTCGTCTCCCTGCGGGTCACCGACCTGGGGTGGGCCCGCCGTTTCGTGCTGGGCCTCGGCCCGGAGGTGACAGTGGTCGCCCCGGTGGAGTTGGCCGAGCAGGTGCGGGCGACGGCGGCCGCCGCGCTGGACGCGTACGCCGTGCCCGCGGCCGTGCCCCGGCTGCCCGAGGTCGACCCGGAGCGCGCGCCGTCGGGTGACCCGGCGGTGGCCGGCCGCACCCAGTAGGCTGACCGCTGTGCTGATCTGGATCGTGCTCGCGGTGGTGCTGCTACCCCTCGTGGTGCTCGCGTTGGCCGTGCGCCCGGTGCTGTCCCGGTTGCCCCGGCTGCGCCGCGCCGCCGTGGCGTTGCAGCGGCGCGCCGCCGAGGCCGAGGCGCTGCGGGACACCGCCGAGTCGCTGCAACAGCGTGCCGAGGACGTCCAACGCCGGCTCGACACCACGTCCCAGCGACTCGCCGTGATCAAGGCCAAGCGCGGCTGATCGGGTACGCGCCCGGCGATGGTTGACGGATCATCGCGGGTTGGTCAAGACTTCACCCTCCCGCCCAGACCACCACCACCCAGCGGGTGGCGGGCAGCCGATCCGCACGTACGATGGGCTGCGTACCACCCCCCGGACACAGAGCGACTGGAGCTTCTCATGGGTGCCCTCAAGCCGTGGCACATCGCTGTTCTCGTGGTTGTGCTGATCCTGCTCTTCGGTGCGAAGCGGCTCCCCGACGCGGCCCGTTCGCTGGGTCGGTCGCTGCGGATCATCAAGGCCGAGACCAAGAGCCTGCAGGATGACGACCGCGACCTCGCCGAGAAGGCCGACGCGCAGGCCGGCTACCAGCCGCTGCCGCCGCACGCCGGGCAGCAGGCGCCGTACGCTGGCCAGCCGCAGCAGGCCCCGTACCAGCAGGCCCCGCCGCAGCAGCCGGTCGTCGACCCGGTGCACCGCGTCCGCGACAACTGACCGAAGGGCCCCACTCCCGTGGCCTTCGCACTGCGTAAACGCGGCCCGAGCCCGTTCGAACGGGCCGCCGACGGCTCGATGACGCTCATCGAGCACGTTCGTGAGCTGCGCAACCGTCTGTTCCGCGCGTCCGTGGCGATCCTCATCGGGTTCGGCTTCGGTTTCTGGTTGGCCAAGCCGGTGCTGCACCTGCTCCAGCAGCCCTACTGTGACCTGCCGCAGGCCCGATATGTCGACGGCAAGTGCGAGTTCGTGCAGCTCGGCCCGGCCGACCTGTTCCTGCTCAACCTGAAGGTCGCGCTCTGGGTCGGGTTGATCGTGGCCGCGCCGATCTGGCTGTACCAGCTCTGGGCGTTCATCGCGCCGGGCCTGCACCGGCACGAGCGGCGCTACGCGTACTTCTTCACCGCCCTCGCCGCGCCGCTGTTCGCGGCCGGTGCGGTGCTGGCGTACTTCGTCACGGCCAAGGGCCTGGAGTTCCTGCTCAGCATCTCGGACAGCGAGATCAGCACGACCTTGGAGATCACCAAGTACATCTCCTTCGTCACCAACCTGATCCTGTTGTTCGGCGTGGCCTTCGAGTTCCCGCTCGTCGTGCTGATGCTCAACTTCGTGGGCATCGCCAGCGCGAAGCGGTTGCTCAGCTGGTGGCGCGTGGCGATCTTCGTGTTCTTCGCGTTCTCCGCCGTGGTCACCCCGACGCCGGACCCGTTCGGGATGACGGCCCTGGCGATCTGCCTTTCCGCTCTCTACTTCGGTGCGGTGGGCGTCGCCTTCCTCAACGACAAGCGGCGTGGGCGCGGCAAGGAGATCTACGCCGGCATCGACGACGACGAGGTGTCGCCGTTGGAGTTCGACGCGGACCCGGTCGTGGCCGGGCAGCGGGTCGACTCGGCAGCGCCGATCGGCGAACCTGAGCCGATCGCCAAACCGGCGCCGATCGAACGCCGCTACGACGACATGACCTGACGGCTTCGCGCCGACCGGTCCACCGACGCCGTCCCCGTGTCTCGGGGGCGGCGTCGTCGCGTCACCTCCCGCGCCCGCGGCGGAACTGTTGGTGACGGCACCTGCCCCTGGTGAACGGCGGGTGTCCGACCGGTACGGTGCTGCCCGTGACCGCAGACGACCACCTGCCCGGCCCGGTCGCCGGCGAACCCGTCGACCGCGCCCCGCTCGCCGGTGGGCCGGTGGCCGTGCTCATGAACCCGTCCGCCGGTCGGGGACGGTACAGCGCACTGCTGCCCCGGTTGTTGGACGGGCTGGCCGACGCGGGTCGGCCGCTTCGCTTGTTGTCGGCGTCCAGCCCGGGCGAGGCGGAGGCGGCATGCCGTCAGGCGGTCGGGGACGGCGCGGGTGCGCTGGTGGCGGTCGGTGGCGACGGCACGGTGCACCGGGCGTTGCAGGCGGTCGCCGGGACCGACGTGCCGTTCGGCCCGATCCCGGCCGGCACCGGCAACGACTTCGCCCTGGACACCGGCTTTCCGGCCGACCCTCTCGCTGCGGCGGCGGTGATCGCCGAGGCGGTACGCGACGGCCGCAGTCAACCGTTCGACCTGGCCCGGATGGTGGGAGTCGACGGCGTCGAGCGCTGGTACGGGGCGGTCCTCGCGGCCGGGTTCGACGCGATCGTCAACGAGCGGGCCAACCGGATGCGCTGGCCCCGCGGCCCGCGCCGATACGACCTGGCGATCCTGGTCGAGCTGGCCCGGCTGCGCCCACGCCGCTACACGCTGCGCCTCGACGGGGTGCCGCACGACCTGGACGCGGTGCTCGTGGCGGTGGGCAACTGCCCCACGTACGGCGGTGGCATGCGGATCTGCCCCGACGCGGACCCGACCGACGGGCTGCTCGACGTGGTGGTGGCGGGTCGGGTCAACCGGCGCACCCTGATCCGGGTGAAGCCGCGCATCTACCAGGGCACCCACATCAGTCATCCGCTGGTGCGCAGCTTCCGGGCCCGCACCGTGGAGTTGGCGGCCGAGGGCATCACGTCGTACGCCGACGGGGAACGCTCCCTGGAGCTGCCGGTGACGATCAGCGCGGTTCCGGGCGCCGTGCGACTGCTGCGTTGACCCGTACCGCGCCGATGCTGGCGGCGATCACCAGCACGATGGCGGTGCACTCCAGCACTGTCAACTCCTGCCGCAGCACCAGCCAGCCGGCGAGGGTGGCGACGGCCGGGCCGAGGCTCATCAGCACGGCGAAGGTGGCGGTGGGCATCCGCCGCAGCGCCATCAGCTCCAGGGTGTAGGGCAGCCCGGAGGCGAGCACGGCGAGAGCGGCGCCGAGGGCCAGCACCTGCGGGTCGAGCAGTACCGCGCCGCCGTCGACGATGCCCAGCGGCAGGGTGACCAGCGCGGCGACGGTCAGCGCCAGGGCCAGCCCGTCCGCGCCGGGAAAGCGGCCGCCGACCCGGGCGCTCAGCACGATGTACGCGGCCCACATGGCGCCCGCGCCGAACGCGAAGGCCACCCCGACCGGGTTCAGCCTGTCGAAGCCGCCCTGCCCGAGCAGCGCCACCCCGGCCAGCGCGAGCCCCGCCCAGCCCCAGCTGGCCAGTCGGCGGGTGGAGAACACCGACAGCGCGAGGGGGCCGAGCACCTCGAGCGTCACCGCCGGGCCGAGCGGGATGCGTTCGATGGCCTGGTAGAACAGCGAGTTCATGCCGGCCAGCGCCAGCCCGAACGCGCCGGCCGCCAGCCAGGCCGACCGGTCGTGTCCGCGCAGGCGGGGCCGGCACACGACGAGCAGCAGTACCGCCGCGATGGTCAGCCGCAGGGTCACCGCACCGGCCACCCCGGTACGCGGGAAGAGCAGCGCGGCCACGGCGGCGCCGAACTGCACCGACAGCGCCCCACCGAGCACCAGCCCCACCGCGACGACGCCACCGCCCCGGGCTGGTGGCGTTTCTGCCGGTGCCGTCGTGGGCAGCAGGATCTCGGTCACGGGCACGACGGTAGGCGCTCAGCCGCGGCTACCTCTCGGCGGTGTGCACCTGCCGAAACGAGAACCCTGTCATTCGCCTCGTGGGCGAGAGATCGGATCTGTCGCTAGGCCTTGCCGGGCCGTTGTGGGGGATACGAGAGTCTCGATGGCCCGCTATCCTGCCCGGAACGCTATTGATCCACAGTTGGGAGCTGGAATGCGCCTCGACCTGGTCACGGTCTCCGCCTCGCCGCGAGAGCCTGCCCGGTACTGATCGGGCACCACCGGACTCCCGCCGGTGGTTGGTGCTCCTCGCCGCGGAGCGGTCCCACGACGACCGTTTCCTTCCCTGGCTCGAGGAGCTATTTTGCGTGCCCTTGTTTCCGCGCGTCTGGGCGCGGACTTCACCAAATTGTGGACCGCCGCCGCAGTGTCCAACGTCGGCGATGGCGTCACGATGGCCGCCGGCCCGTTACTGGTCGCCTCCGTCACCGACGAACCGGCCTTCATCGCCGGAGCCGTCTTCGCGCAGCAACTGCCCTGGTTGCTGTTCGCCCTGATCAGTGGCGCCTACGTCGACCGACTCGACAAGCGCCGCATGGTCGTGGTCGTCAACCTGATACGCGCCGCAGCGCTGTCGGGGTTGGCGGCTGCCATCGCGACCGAGACCGTCACCGTGATCATTATCTACGTCGTGCTCTTCCTCCTGGGTGTCGGAGAAACCCTTGCGGACACCGCCACGGGTGCTCTGCTCCCGGCGGTGGTCGACCCCGATGAACTGGCCAGCGCCAACGCCCGGCTCTACGCGAGTTTCACCATCGGCAACCAGTTCGTAGCCAAACCGCTCGGCGCGTGGTTGTTCGTCATCTCAGCCGCCGTACCGTTCGGATTCGACGCGTTGACCTTCGCGATCTCCGCGGCGCTGATGGCCGGTATCCGGAAAGGTCCGGTCCCCGCGGAACCCCGGCAGCGGACATCGCTGCGTGCCGAGGTCGCGGCCGGTCTGCAGTGGTTGTGGCGACACCGCCTGCTGCGGGTCCTCGCCCTCAGCATGGGCCTGAGCAACATCGCGTTCGGTGCCGCGTTCGCCGTGTTCGTGCTCTACTGCCGGGAGCGTCTGGGTGTGTCTGGCGTCGGCTACGGCTTCCTGCTGACCGCCTTCGCGGTCGGCGGCCTGGTCGGCACGACAGTCGCCGCGAGAATCACCCGAGCGCTCGGCGGCTCCACGGTGTTGCGTGCCGGCCTGGTCATCGAGATTGTCACGCACGTGTCCCTCGCGATCACGACGACACCATGGATCGCCGCTGTCGTCCTGGTCATCTTCAGCATCCACGCCATGGTGTGGGGCATCGTCGTCACATCGGCCCGGCAGCGGGTCGTTCCGCCACTCCTACGAGGCCGAGTCGGCAGCGTGTTCGCGTTGCTGGATCTCGGCGGTGCGGCGCTGGGGTCGCTCCTCGGTGGCGTGTTCGCCAGCGTCTGGGAGATCACCACGCCGTTCTGGATCGCCGCCGCCGTGATGGTGACGATCACCGTCCTCGCCTGGCGTCCCATGCGGGAGGCAGGAGCCGTCTGACCGCCCTGGCCCCCGGTTCCGACTGGCGGCGTCTCGCCGCTCGGCGCCGGGGCGTCGGGGGTGGCGCTCCGTAGCTCTGACCGCGCTGGTCGTGCGCGGGCCACCCGCAGAGCCGACACGGCGGTGGTGTTCGCCGACACGGTGCTACCGGCGTACGGTGCCTGGTATGACGGGTGCGATGCGGAAACTATCGATCTCTGTGCCGCCGGACGTGGCTGAGCGCCTGGAGCGGGAGTCCAACGCCAGCGCCTACATCACCCAGGCTGTCCGCGACCGGATGCGGCTGGACGCCCTGGACGCGGAGCTGGCCCACCAGGGCATCCCGATCACCGAGCAGGGTGTGGCCGAGGCTCGCGCCCGCCGGGCGGCCGTGGAGGCCGACTGGTCGCCGGAGCGCCGCAGCGCCCTTCGTGAGCGGGCCCGCCAGCACGCGCTGGATACCGCCGCCGCGACGACCGAACAACCGGCCGCGTGAGCCCCGAGGACGACCGCCCGGTCCGGCTCGTGCTGGACCGGTCGGCACTGCTGGCGTACCTGGCGGGGTCGGTGCATGTCGGGGAGCCGCTGCACGAGGTCATCCAGGACCGCAACAGGTTCGGCGTCACCGCCGTGACCGCGGCGGAGGCCCTGGCAATCGTCAACGACCCGAAGGAACGGGCGACTCTGCACCGGCTGCTGAATTTGGACGCCTGCGCGGTGCTCCCGACCGAGGGGCACTCCTGGCAAGAACTCAGCTTCTGGCGCACTGTGACGGGCCGTGCCGATCTGGCCACCACGGCGCTGGCCGTCCTCGAACACGACGCTTCGATCCTCACCGGGGAGGCCCGGTACGGCGATGGCCAGCTACCGGTGATTCACATTCCCGACTGACGGCACACACACCGTCGGTCAGCCGGGCAGTGCGAGGTCGAGCACCGCGCCCAGCCCGTTCTCCCGGCCCGGCTCGGCTGCCGGGAGCACCAGCGCCGAGCAGCCGGCGGCCACCGCGCCCGCGTCCGCCGGGGTGTCACCGACCATCAGGGTCTGCTCCGGGTCGACGCCCAGCATGCCGCAGGCACGCCAGAAGATCGCCGGGTCGGGTTTGCAGCGCCCCACCTCGTACGAGAGCACGAACGCGCCGACCAGGTCGGTCAGCCCCCAGGCGTCGAAGTGTGGCCGCAGGTCGAAGCCGATGTTGCTGACCACCGCCACCGGCACCCCGGCGTCGCGTAACGCGGTCAGCGTGGGGGCGGTGTCGGCGTACGGCAGCCAGCCCTCGGTGGTCAGCAGCCGCTCGTAGAGCGCGTCGGCGAAGCCGTCGATGCCGGCGTCGACGGTCTCGGCCAGGCCGGTGTACGCGCCCCGGTGGGCGTGTTGGTAGAGGTCCCGGTCGGCCCACAGTTCGGCGAGTCGGGGCGGCACCCGTGCCGGCAGTGGCCCGCCGGCGCGACCGGCGGTGAGCAGTCGGTCGGCCAGCGAGGTGGCGCGGACGCGGTCCAGTGTGACGCCGCACGCCGCCGCGGCCTCCGACACCCACCGCTGGGGGTCCTCCACCTGGGCCAGGGTGCCGTGGAAGTCGAAGAGCACCGCCTTGACAGGGCGTCGGGACGCCCGGCGCTCGGTGGTGCCCGGCGGACTGGTCTGGGGCGGTTCGGCATGGTCCGGCACGCCGTGCACCCTACCGACCGCCCCCGACCGCGCCTCCGGACGGCCTTGTGGGGTGACATGACGCGGCACGCACTAATCTTGGTGCCATGTCGAGCCCCGCCGAGCGGTACGCAGCGGCGCGCCGCAAGGCCGCACAAGCCGCACAGTTTCCGGCGCTGGACGAGTTCGCCCTCGAGTTGGGGTTCGACCTCGACGACTTCCAGCGGGAGGCGTGCCAGTCGCTGGAGCGGGGCAGCGGTGTGCTGGTCTGCGCTCCCACCGGCGCCGGTAAGACGGTGGTCGGGGAGTTCGCCGTCCACCTGGCGTTGCGGGGTCGGCCCGATGACCCGGCGCCCGCCGTCGACGCGACGACCCCACCGCCGCGACGCAAGTGTTTCTACACCACCCCGATCAAGGCGTTGTCCAACCAGAAGTACCACGACATGGTCGCCCGGTACGGCGCCGAGCAGGTCGGCCTGCTGACCGGCGACAACGCGATCAACGGCGACGCGCCGGTGGTGGTGATGACCACCGAGGTGCTGCGCAACATGCTCTACGCGGGCTCCAGCACCCTCCAGGGCCTCGCGTACGTGGTGATGGACGAGGTGCACTACCTGGCTGACCGGTTCCGCGGTGGGGTCTGGGAAGAGGTGATCATTCACCTGCCCGCTTCGGTCACCCTGGTCTCGTTGTCGGCGACGGTCTCCAACGCCGAGGAGTTCGCCGACTGGCTGGTCACCGTGCGCGGCGAGACCGCCGTGGTGGTCAGTGAGCACCGGCCGGTGCCGTTGTGGCAGCACATGCTGGTCGGCAAGCGGATGTTCGACCTGTTCCACGACGCCGACGCCGCCCGCAAGCACGACGTGCACCCGGAGCTGCTGCGCTACACCCGGGAGACCGCGCGGCGGCTGGAGCTGGGTGAGGGGCGCAGCGCCGGGCCCGGTGCCGGCCGGCGTGGCCCGCGTTGGCGTGGCCCGTTGCGCCCGGACATCGTCGACCGGCTGGACCGGGAGGGCCTGCTACCGGCGATCTTGTTCATCTTCAGCCGGGCCGGTTGCGCCGCCGCCGTGCAGCAGTGCCTCGCCGCCGGGCTGCGGCTCACCTCGGCGGAGGAACGGGCCGAGATCCGCCGGGTCGTCGAGTCCCGCGTCACGGCCATTCCCGGCGAGGACCTGTCGGTCCTGGGCTACTGGGAGTGGCTCGACGGCCTGGAACGCGGCCTGGCCGCCCACCACGCCGGCATGCTGCCGGTGTTCAAGGAGGTCGTCGAGGAGCTGTTCGTCCGCGGCCTGGTCAAGGCGGTCTTCGCCACCGAGACGCTGGCGTTGGGCATCAACATGCCGGCCCGCTGCGTGGTGCTGGAACGGCTGGTCAAGTACAACGGCGAGGCGCACGTCGACCTGACCCCGGGGGAGTACACCCAGCTCACCGGGCGTGCCGGCCGCCGAGGCATCGATGTGGAGGGGCACGCCGTCGTGGTGTGGTCCCCGGAGACCGACCCACGGCACGTGGCCGGGCTCGCGTCCACCCGCACCTATCCGCTGCGCTCCAGCTTCCGGCCGTCGTACAACATGGCGGTGAACCTGGTCGGCACGGTCGGCGCGGAGCCGGCCCGGGCGCTGCTGGAGTCCTCGTTCGCCCAGTTCCAGGCGGACCGGTCGGTGGTCGGCCTGGCCCGGCAGGTGCAGCGCAACACCGAGACCATCGAGGCGTACGGCGCGGAGGCCGCCTGCCACCACGGCGACTTCGACGAGTACTTCGCGCTGCGGGTGGCGATCGCCGATCGGGAGAAGGCGATCGCCCGGCAGGGGCAGACCCAGCGCAAGGCCGCCGCGGTGGCCTCGCTGGAGCGGCTGCGGATCGGCGACGTGATCCGGGTGCCGTCGGGCCGGCGGGCTGGGCTGGCCGTGGTGTTGGACCCGGCGACCGGTGGGTTCGGTGAGCCCCGTCCGTTGGTGCTCACCCAGGACCGTTGGGCCGGGCGGGTCAGCCCCGGCGACTTCACCACCCCGGCCGAGGTGTTGGCCCGGATCCGGGTGCCCAAACACTTCAACCACCGGTCCCCGGGCGCCCGGCGGGATCTCGCCGCCGAGGTCAGCGGCACCGGCCTGGATCGGCACGCGGGCCGGCGCGGGGGCCGTTCCCGGCAGGCGACCGGCGAGGACCACCAGATCACCCAGCTCCGCAGCGAGCTGCGTCACCACCCCTGCCACGCCTGCCCGGAGCGCGAGGACCACGCCCGCTGGGCGGAGCGGCGTCGTCGGCTGGAGCGCGACACCGAGGAGCTGCGCGAGCGCGTCAGTGGTCGTACCGGGTCCCTCGCGCGAACGTTCGACCGGATCGTGGCGCTGCTGACCGAGCGTGGCTACCTCGCCCGCGACGGCGCGGTCACCGACGCCGGTCGGATGCTGGGCCGGATCTGGACCGAGGCGGACCTGCTGGTCGCCGAGTGCCTGCGCCGGGGGGTGTGGAACGGGCTGTCCCCGACCGAGCTGGCCGCCGCGGTGTCAGTGGTGGTGTTCGAGGCGCGCCGCGATGTCGACGAGAGGGCGTCGCTGCCGCGTGGGCCGGTGGCCGACGCGGTGGACGAGACGCTGAAGCTGTGGGGGGAGATCGAGGCCGACGAGGCGGCGCGAGGTCTGACGGCGACCCGGGAGCCGGATCTCGGTTTCGCCTGGCCCGTCTACCGGTGGGCCCGGGGGGAGGCGCTGGCGAAGGTGCTCGGCAGCGGTCACGAGATCGATGGTGAGATGCCCGCCGGTGACTTCGTCCGGTGGGCCCGCCAGGTCGTCGATCTGCTCGGTCAGCTTGCCGACTCCGGCGGCGCTTCGCCGGAGCTGCGGTCCACCGCCCGGCAGGCGATCGCAGCGGTCAACCGGGGTGTTCTGGCCTACCACACCTCGGTCTGATTATTACTCCCAGTGAAGACCGTCGGCTGATCGACGCAGCGGATCGACGCCCTGCTCGCCGCGCCCACGCCGGGACAACCCGCCCCGCTGACGTCGACAGTCAGCTCACCAGGCCCGTCCGGTAGGCGTAGACGACCGCCTGCACCCGGTCGCGCAGGTCGAGCTTGGTGAGGATCCGTGACACGTGGGTCTTCACGGTCTCCTGGCTGATCACCAGCCGGGCGGCGATCTCGCCGTTGGACAGGCCGGTTGCGACGAGGCGCAACACCTCCAGCTCACGCGGAGTCAGGCCGACGTCGTCCACTGTGCCCCCGGCCGGGCGGATCCGCTCGGCGTACCTGCCCACGAGCTGCCGGGTCACCTCGGGCGCCAGCAGCGCGGCACCGGACGCGACAGTGCGGATGCCATGCAGCAGTTGGGCCGGTGGGGCGTCCTTGAGCAGGAAACCGCTCGCCCCGGCGCGCAGCGCCTCGTACACGTACTCGTCGAGGTTGAACGTCGTCACCACGAGCACCTTGACGGGCTCGGTGACCCCGGGGCCGGCCAGCAGCCGGGTCGCCCCGATGCCGTCGAGGATCGGCATCCGTACGTCCATGACGACCACGTCCGGGCGCAGCCGGCGGGCGAGGTCGACAGCGTCGCGCCCGTTGCCGCACTCGCCCACCACGTCGATGTCGGGCTGGGCGTCGATGATCGTGGCGAAGCCGGTGCGGATCAGCTCCTGGTCGTCGCAGACAAGCACCCGGATAGACGCGGTCACGACGGGCTCCCGGTGGGGATGCGGGCCTGCACGACGAAACCGCCGCCCGCCTGCCGTTCCGCGCTGAACTCGCCACCGAGCACGTGGACCCGTTCGCGTAGCCCCGCGAGGCCGCGCCCGCTCCCACCGGGCGTCGCGGCGGGCGAGCCCGATCCGTCGGTGCTGACGTTCACCGAGGTGTCCCTTTCGCCGTGCCGTACGTGGACGATGGTGCGGCTGCCGTGGGCGTGCTTGAGGGCGTTCGTCAGCGCCTCCTGCACGACCCGGTAGGCGACGACCTCGCCGCCGCCGGTCACCCCCGCGGGGCTGCCCTCCTCGGTGAACTCCACAGGCTGCCCGGCCCGGCGGGTCTGCTCGACGAGGGCGCGCAGGTCGCCGACGGCCGGCGTACGAGGATCGGTGGCGTGGTCGGGGTTGAGCAGGTCGAGCAGATGCCGCAGGTCGGTGATGGCCCGTCGGCCGGTGTCGGTGATGGCGGTCAGGGTCGTGTCGAGGCGCTCGGGGGCGGCGGTCAGGTAACGCGCCGCCTCCGCCTGCACGACCATCGCCGTCACGTGGTGGGTCACCACGTCGTGGAGTTCGCTGGCGATGCGGGTGCGTTCGGCGTTGCGGGCGGCCAGGGCGACGTGTCGACGGCGTTCCGCCTCGGCTGCCCGGGACTGCCGTAGCCACACCCCGATGCCCCACGCGAAGGCCAGCATCAGATAGAACGTGCCGAACCCGAGCAAGCCCTCGGTCGAGCCTTGCCGATGCAGGGCGACAGCCAGCGACACGTACGCGGCGGAGGCCAGGACCACCGCGGTACGCCGGTGCTGGTCGAGGTGGGCAGCCGCGCTCACCAGCGCGATGGCAAGCCCGGCACCCGCCACCGTGTGGTAGGCCCGGAGCTGGTCGAGCGCGAAGCCGAGGGACACCAGGGTGAGGCAGAGCGCCGGCCAGCGTCGACGGACGGCCAGTGGCAGGCACTGGAGGAGGATCGCCACGGTGGCCAGCGCGTCGAAGGGACGCGCCGGCAGGTCGCCGAGCTGCGTCCCGCGGTCCTGCAACGCCGGTACCACCGACGCGGCGGCGAGCAGCAGTGCCACCGGGAGATCCCGGACCGTGACGGCGTGCTGCCGCCACCGGTCCAGGAACGTCCGACGGTCGATCACGCGGTGACTGTAACCGTCGCCGGGGCGGCGGCCGTGCTGCGGCGACGCGGGACGATGGTGCCGCGCCGGTGAGCCATCCACATGAATCCCGCGGTCGTCAGCACGCCCGCCGTGACCGCGAACACGCTCGCCTCGGGGCCGAAGTTACCCCCGGTGAGCAGCGCCGGGCCCGACATCGCAGTCTCCAGCAGGCCCTTCGACTGCTCGTTGCCCGAAACCACGGAGCTGAAGATGCCACCCGCGGCGATGTTCCAGCCGAAGTGCAGGCCGATCGGCAGCCACAGGTTGCGGGTTGCGGCGTAGGCGGCGGCGAGCATGAACCCGGCCTCGATCGTGATCGCGGTCGCGCCCCACAGGCTGGCATCCGGGTTGGTCAGGTGCATCATGCCGAACGCCACGCCGGTGAGGAGCAGGGCGATCCAGGTGCCGGCGCGTTCCTCGATGATGCGGAACAGGACGCCGCGGAAGAGCACCTCCTCGGTCACGGCGGCGGCGGCCATGAACCCGACCAGCCCCATCGCGCCCGTCGCCGAACCGAAGCCGTTGATGTGGTACTCGGCGAAGAGCGCGATGTTGACGAGTACGGCCACGAACATCCCGACCCCGAGCACCGTTCCCAGGCCGGTCTGCGAGACGGCTCTGGCCCTCGCGAGTTCGGTGACCACGCGACGTTCGGTACGCCGTACGACCCAGATGTAGACGAGGATGGCGAGCACCGACGTCAGCACGCCGAGTGGCAGTGTGAGCCAGTCGTTGCCCTGCACGGCGACGATGGCCTGGCCGCCGGCGAAAGCGACCGCCGCGACGGCCACGAGTTGCTTTACGAAACGCATCGGAGTCCTTCCCAAGGCCGTTGCACGGGCGCAGCGGCCTGGGTCGAACACTATTTTTTCGCCTGCCGGAAATCGTCACCGCTCGGAGCGCACCTGCGGTAGCTCGCACGGGGGACAAGCGGGCCGTCGAGGTACGTGCCCGCACTGCGCCACACCCGGGAGGCCGCGCGGCGGCTGGAGTTGGGTGAGGGGCGCGGCGCCGGGCCCGGTGCCGGCCGGCGCGGCCCGCCAGGTCGTCGACCTGCTCGGTCAGATTGCCGACTCCGGCGGTGCCGCAACGGAGCTGCGGTCGACAGCTCGACAGGCTATAGCGGCCGCCAATCGAGGCGTTCTCGCGTACCACACGTCATCGCGGCAGTTACGTCCAGTAACTTTCGCCGGGTAAATCGACGCAGCGGACGGTTACCTAAACGGCACCCCTCGAATGGCCCGGGGGGCCTATTGCGCCTGATCACAGCACCCCCGATCATTGCCGGGGCGTCTTGTTGACGCGTCGGTAACGAATGGGGAGAAAGCCGCCGTGGCGGAAATCAATCACTTTGAGTACGGTTGGATCACGCCCGCGTTGAGTTACGCGCTGTCCGTGCTCGGCTCGATCCTCGGTCTGGTCTGCGCCGGGCGCATCCGTACGGCCCGGACGAACGGCCAGCGGGCGTGGTGGGGTCTGCTGTCGGCCTGGGCGCTGGGCGGCACCGCCATCTGGGCGATGCACTTCATGGCCATGCTCGGCTTCGCCGTCGAGAACACCCGGATTCGTTACGACGTGCCGCTGACCGCGGCCAGCACGGTCATCGCCGTGGTGGCGGTCGGTATCGGCCTGGCCATCGTGGGCACCGGCCGGCTGAATCCGGTACGACTGATCGCCGGCGGTGTCTTCACCGGCGTCGGCGTGGCCTCCATGCACTACACCGGCATGGCCGCCATGCGCCTCAACGGCACCCTCGGCTACGACACGGTCCGGGTCGTGCTCTCGGTGGTCATCGCCGTGGTGGCGTCCACCGTCGCGCTGTGGCTCGCGATGACCGTCCGGCGGGGCTTGGCGATCTTCGCCTCCGCGCTGGTCATGGGGATCGCCGTCAACGGGATGCACTTCACCGGCATGAGCGCCCTGTCGGTGCACCGCCACGAGCGGGCGGGTGAGGTGACCGGCGCCGGGGTGAGCACCCTGCTGGTGCCGATCGTGCTGGCGGTGATCTTCGGGGTGGTCGGTCTGCTCTACGCGCTGCTCGCCGCTCCGACCGATGACGACCGGGCCGCCACCGCGTACCTGAACGGGCTGCGGCTCTCGGAGCCGCCGGCCCCGGCGCCCACCCCTGCTCCCGACCCGGTCGGGTTGCGCGCCCGCTCCACCCTCGGCCAGCCCGGTACTCCGTTCCCGTCCCGCCGGGACACGCCGCCGCGCTGACGCCGTGCGGCCGGCCCGCGCCGTGTTGCTGGCGACCTCGTGGATCCGGCCGTCTCGGTGCCCGAACGGAGGCGGATCAGGCCGGCCGCCGGCCGGGACGGCTGCTGTCGATCGTGAGGGTGACCAGCAGCCCGGGGTGGTCGGTCGTCCCGTTCATGGGCACCTGGCTGCGACAGCAGAGGGTGATGTCGGCGGTCGCCGTGACGTGTTGCAGTCGGCCATCGTCGACCCGCTGATGGCCAGGTGGGATGCAGGACCGCACGTCGGGGTCGGTGCCGGCGCGCAGGTTGAGGTCACCGCCGAGCACTGTCGGTTCGTACCCGGCGTCGCGGCTGATCGTCGGCAGGATGGTGCCGAGCAGGTGGTCGCACTGGGCGAGCGCGACGCGGTAGCCGCCGCTGGCCGACAGGTGCGTGGTGCAGGCGAGCAGGCCCCTGTCGACGTCGACGCAGAGCCAGGCGCGTTCCTCGGGGTCCGCGAGGTCCTGCGTGGGGTGGGTTCCGGCGTACACGGTGCTCGGTGTGCCCGGCGTCCGCAGGTGGGCCAGTAACCCGATGCCGAACCGTTGGCCGTTGCGGCAGCGGGTGTCGTCGCCGCTCGGGCGGTCGCCGGCGGCCTGGAACGCGGCCACAACGCTCTGGCCAGGGTGGACGGTTTGGAACACCCGGCGCAGGGCCGGCAGGTCGCCCGCGCAGATCTCGTTGAGGGTGACCAGGTCGGGCGCCTCGGCGGTGATCACCTCTGTGGCCCTGGCCATCGCGCGGCCGGTGTAGCAGCCGGCGAGGCCACTGTTGCAGAGGTTCATCTGCAACATCCGCAGGACCGTGGGCTGCGCGACGCCGGTGGGCGCGGCCGGCGGTGCGGCCGGTGGCGCTGCCTGCGGGTTGGCGGGCAGTGCGGCGGCGGCGAGGATGCAGCCCACGGCCAGGGTTCGGAGCAGGAACCGGTACGGACGGGCGGCCACACGGACTCCGGGGTGCGCGAGGCGACAGTCGTCGCCGAGGTGCCAGTGATCCTACTGGCGGCCGAAACGACGATCGAGATCCCAGGAGCGGTGGGGCGAGGGGGCACCCGCGCGGCGGGTGCCCCCTCGGGTCGCTCAGTGGGCGCGGACCGCGACCGCCGTGTAGGGCGTGGTGGCGGTCGGCGGTGTGGTGAACCGGGCGTTGGGCAGGTAGAGCCGACCCAGCGCCTTGGCCACGGTGGTGGGTACGTCGAAGTGCGGATCGGTGATGGTTCCGGTGAGCGCTCCGGCGGTGCCGGCGTGGTTCAGCCGGACCACCGCGATCTGGTTGAGGCGGTTCTGCACGACGTGGAGGGTGCGGCCGAGCAGGAGAAGCCCGTCGCCGTTGGTGAAGGTGTGGCCCGGCACGTCCACGACGGTGCTCGCCCCGGTCGCCGGGTCGACCCGGTACAACGTTCCGGTGGAGGACTGGACGACGATCAGCGCCCGGCCGTCGGGTGTGGTGGTGATGCCGTTGAGGTTC
Source organism: Micromonospora sp. NPDC047753 (assembly GCF_040642735.1). NCBI lineage: Bacteria > Bacillati > Actinomycetota > Actinomycetes > Micromonosporales > Micromonosporaceae > Micromonospora > Micromonospora sp. NPDC047753. The sequence continues at coordinate 16,782 of NZ_JBEYSL010000041.1, forward strand.
ACCCCCGTGCCGACCTGCTCGTACGCGCCGGTCAGCGTGATCGTGGTGAAGGCGTCGGCGGGCGGCAGCGCGCCACCGCGACCGAGCGGCAGCCGGTAGAGCACCGGCCGGTTCGAGTCGGTGAAGTATGCCGCGTCGCGGGTCAGCACGACGTCGTTGACGAATGTCGGGGCGGTGGCGAACTGGTAGCGGGCCAGCACCTCGCCGGTGCGGGTGTCGAGCACACGAGCGTCGCCAGCCGTGCCACCGGAGACGAAGAGCCGGCCACGTGTGTCGACCTTGAGGCCGAGCGACGGCGTGCCGGTGGCCGCGCCGATCGTCGTGCCCCGGCCGGTGACCAGGTCGACGCGCTGGATGGCACCGGTGGCGCGGGAGCCGAAGTAGGCGTACCGGCCGGCGGTGGCGATGCCCTCGGGCTGGAACCCGTCGGGGAGGGCGAGAACGGCCGGCGGGCGCCCTGCGGGGTGCGCCTGCGCCGGGGCGACGGCGACGGTGACCAGCATGACGGCGGCCAACGCGCCGCCAAGCGTGGTGCGGAGGGGGCGGTTCACTGTGCTCCTTCCGGGCGGAAGCGGCACGAGCCGACACGTCCGCCACGTTCACTGGGGCCAGGACCCTCCCCACTGTACGACCGCTGGCGGGCGCCCGCCCGGCGTCACCGGCGCGGCCTTCGGGTGACCGCGCCGGTGAGCCCGTCGAGCGGGGCGGAGGTCAGGCGTTGCGGACCAGCCTCCACCGGTTGTCCGCGCTCCCGTTGTCCGGATCCTGCACGGCCTGCGCTCCCCAGGCGGTCGACCCGTTCAGGATTCCGAGCAGCTTGTTGCTGTTGACGTTGCGGATCTTGTAGGTGCCGTCGCCGTTGTCCACCAGGATCCACCGGTGATCGGCGGTGCCGTTGTCGGCCCACTGGAGAACCCGGGCGTTGTCGGCGGTGGACATGTTCTCCACGCCCAGGACCTTGCCGCTGTTGACGTTGCGGAACCGGACGGCGTTGCCGTCGGTGATGACCACCCAGTTGTGGTCCGCGGTGCCGCTGTCGCTCCACTGCACCGCCAGACCACCGTCGGCGGTGGACATGTTCTGGATACCGAGGACCAGCCCGGTGCCGACGTTGACCAGTCGGTAGCTGCCGCCGGTGCCGCCGCTTCCGCTGGTGTTCCAGTAGACCGTGTAGTTGAAGCCGTGGGCGTCGTGGAAGGGGCCGAGGTTCACTGTGGACCCGTTGGCGCTCGCGGTGAACGCGAGTGAGCTGGTGCTGGTCCGGGTGATCGAGGACACGGTGATGGTCGGCGGGGCGCTCAGCGCCGTGTTGCCGTAGTTGCCGGCCAGCACCGCCGGGCCGTACGAGATCGCGCCGATGGTGGCGTTGTCGTTGGCGGCCCGGACGGCGACCTGCATCGGCAGTCGAACGGTGATGGTGTCGCCGGCGGCCCAGGTGCGCGTGACGGTGGCGTAGCTGCCCGGGGTGGTGGCCACGTTCTCCACGGTGCCGTTGACGGCGATCGTCGCGCCGCTGGTCCAGGACGGGATCCGCACCCGGATGCTCCACGAGCCGCTCATCGAGCCGCTCAGGGTGAGGGTGCTGGTGTCACTGACCGGGAAGTTGGTGCTCTGGGTGACAGTGATGCCGCGTTGCGTCCAGTCCAGCACCGACGGCGCGAACAGGTTCACGCTCAGCGTGGTCCCGTTGTAGAAGTAGATGGAGTCCATCAACCTCGTGTTGATTTCCAGGCCGGTGCCCTGGCAACACCAGAACGAGTTGTAGTCGGTGCTCCAGGTGCCGCCACCCCACGCCGGGCCCACGCCCCGACGACCACCCGGCCGCAGCGGGGTGAAGTAGGTGATGTGGCCGTGGCTGTCGGCCGGGTTCTGTCCGCCGATCAGGTGGTTGATCAGCGCGCGCTCGTAGAAGTCGAAGTAGTCCGCCCGGCTCGGATCGAGCAGCCACAGTTCCCGGGTCAGTTTGAGCATGTTGTGCGTGTTGCACTGCTCGCAGGTGTCGTTGCTGAGGTAGCCGGCGATGGCGTTCGGGGCCCGGAAGTGCTCCGCCTGGCTGTTGCCGCCGATGGCGTAGGTGTGCGCGCCCACGGTGATGCGCCACGCGTTGCTGGCGATGTCCCGGTAGCGGGTGGTCCCGGTGGCCTTGTACTCCCGGGCGGCGCCGATCCACTTGGGCACCTGCGTGTTGGCGTGCAGCCCGTTGAGCTGGTCCTGGTTGGCGGCCAGGGGATTGAACACGGCGGCGTGGTCGAACCGCTGGGCGGTGGTGAGCCACCGGGAGTCGCCGGTCTGCTGGTAGATGTCGGCGAGCACGTCGTTCATGCCACCGAACTCGGTGCCCAGCATCGATTGCATCTGGCTGGAGCTCAGCCGGGCCGTCCGGGTGTCGACCCAGCCGGCGAGGGACAGCAGCACCGTACGGGCCTGCGTGTTGCCGATGTAGCGCCAGACGTCGAGGAGACCGGCGAGGGTCTTGTGGATGCAGTAGTAGGGCACGTTGCCGTTGGACAGCGTCCGTGCCTCCAGCGCGGTGAAGTCGGACTCCGGGAAGCCGGAGAGGTAACCCGCGCCGAACCCGGCGGCACCGTTGTTCGCCTGGCACTTGGCCAGCTCGGCGACCATGTAGTTCGCCTTGTCGCGGCAGGTGGTGTCGCCCAGCACCGCGTACGCGTACGCCCAGGCGCTCAGGAAGTGACCCTGCATGTGGGTCCGGAACGGGAAGTTCGGCGCGTCCCAGCCCCCGTTGGTGGCGGCGCCGTTCGTGGACAGCCGGTGGTTGGCGCGGAAGTTGTAGAGCATCCGGTCGACGTCGACGAACCGCAGGTAGTTCAGCGTCCGGGTCTGGTTGTCCATCCAACGGCCGGCGCTGAGTCGTACCTGGCCCGGGTCGAATCCGTACGCCGAGACGCCGATGTCGGACCGGGCCGGGGGCACGATGGCGGCGGACGCGCCTGCGGGGGAGACGGCGACGCCGGTCGCGGAGACCACCACGGTGGCTCCGGCGGCCTGAAGCAGGTGGCGGCGGCTGAGGGGCAGGGGTGGCATGGGGAACCTCCAGGTGGCCGGGTACGTCGGGGCCGCCATCGATGGCGGTGGGTCGTCGGCGGCGAAAGGGGGCCGACGCCGGGTGCGGTGTGGTGGGTTGGGACGTGGGTCGCCGTGGACGCCGGGTGCCCACCCCTGCGCTTATCGCGGCACATCGATGTGATCGCTAACATAGTTCGTCGTTAACATGCCCGCAACCCCCGGAGCACCTCGTCGACCCATTCCCGCGACGACCTTGCCCGGGGTCGCCCGGTCCGGTGGCGGTTGTGGTCCGAAACGGGCATCCACCGGGCTCGCGATCATCGGAGCGTCACCGTGAGTGATCGTTGTCGATGGCTACCGCTCCGTTGACGCCCGCCTGGTCGCTCAGTACCGTGCATCGTAAATCTTCGATGTCAACGTTGATACCTCAATGCTGCGATGGGGTTACGACGGTCATCCCGCGCCACACGAAAATCCAGGCCAAATAGGGGGAAGGAGGCATTGGCGAATAGCTGTTAGCGCTAACACGGCCGCCGGTCGTGCTGCCCAGCGCGCGAATCACAAGCCCGTTCGAGCGGCCGCCACAGCGGTGGCTCCCCCCGTCAAGCACCGCGCACTCTCTGTGGGAGTAATCGTGAACGTGAAGGATCGAACCGCAACCCGGGCCGCTCGCCGGACCAGGCGCGCCGTCGCCTGGCTGGCCAGCATGGCCTGCCTCCTCGCACTGATCCCGGGTACGGCCAGGGCCGACAACCCCATCGTCCAGAACATCTACACAGCCGACCCCGCGCCGATGGTGCACAACGGTCGGGTCTACCTCTACACCGGACACGACGAGGACGGATCCACCTACTTCACCATGCGCGAATGGCGGGTCTACTCGTCCGCCGACATGGTGAACTGGACCGATCACGGCTCGCCGATGAATCTGGCGACGTTCGCGTGGGCGGACGCCAACGCGTGGGCCGGGCAGGTCGTTCCGCGTAACGGAAAGTTCTACTGGTACGTGCCGGTGCGCCAGCGCTCCAACGGGCAGATGGTCATCGGCGTCGGCGTGGCCGACAGCCCGACCGGACCGTTCCGCGACGCGCTCGGTCGACCACTGGTCGGCAACAACGAAATCGACCCACACGCGTTCATCGACGATGACGGGCAGGCGTATCTGTACTGGGGTAACCCGGGTCTGTGGTACGTGAAGTTGAACCCGGACATGATTTCGTTCTCCGGCAGCGCGACACGCATTCCACTCACGACCGCGGGCTTCGGTACCCGTAACGGTAATGCGAGTCGGCCGACGCTGTACGAGGAGGGGCCGTGGGTGTTCAAACGCAACGGGTTGTACTACAACGTGTTCGCGGCGGAATGCTGCTCCGAATTCATCGCGTACTCCACGGCGACGGGACCGACGGGGCCGTGGACATATCGGGGAACGATCATGCCGCGGCAGGGAGCCAGTTTCACCAATCACGCGGGTGTGATCGACTTCCAGGGCGGATCGTATTTCTTCTATCACAACGGGGCGTTGCCAGGTGGTAGCGGTTACACCCGTTCGGTAGCGGTGGAGAAGTTCACCTACACCAGCAGCGGCATGTTCCCGACGATCAACATGACCACCACGGGGGCGCCGCAGGTGGGCACCCTGAACCCGTACGTGCGGCAGGAGGCCGAGACGATCGCCTGGGGCTCGGGGATCGAGACCGAGGTGTCCAGCGAGGGCGGGATGAACGTCGGCTGGATCGAGAACGGCGACCACATCAAGGTCAAGGGTGTCGCGTTCGGCGCGGGTGCGACCTCGTTCAGCGCCCGGGTCGCGTCGGCCACCAGCGGCGGGCGGATCGAGGTACGCCTCGACAGCGCCAACGGCCCGACAGTGGGCACCTGCACCGTGGGCGGCACCGGCGGCTGGCAGACCTGGAGCACCACCACCTGCGCGATCAGCGGAGCGACCGGCACCCATGATCTCTACCTGCGCTTCGCCGGCGGCAGCGGCAACCTGTTCAACATCAACTGGTGGCAGTTCGGCGGTACCGGCGGCACCGTCACCAACCTGCTCACCAACGGCGACGTGGAGAACGGCACGACGGGCTGGGGAGTGCACGGCAGCGGCACGCTCTCCCGCAACACGAGCGTGACGCACGGTGGCGGCGGGTCGCTGTCGATCACCGGCCGGACCGGTGCCTGGAACGGCCCCGGCCAGGACGTGACCGCCAAGCTCACCAACGGCAGGAGCTACACCACGAACGTCTGGGTACGCGCACAGGGCGGCACCCCGTCGGCGAAGGCGACACTGTCGCTGACCGCGAACGGCACGACGAACTACCTCCAGCTGACGCCGGCGGTGGGAGTGAACGTCAACGGCTGGACCCTGCTCACCGGCACCACGACAGTGTCGTGGAGCGGCACGCTGACCAGCGCCACCTTCTACGTCGAGACGGCCGAGGGCACCGACAGCCTCCTGGTCGACGACGCCTCGTTCCAGTGACTGTCGCTGCCGGGGCCGTGCTCGGCGCGGCTCCGGCAGCACGGCGACAGGCCCACCACGGTGACGGAGCGACAGGTTTCCCGGTGCGGTTGGTTACGACTTGACGAACGGCATGTTATCGCTCACAGTCGATGGTTGAGGGCAGCCGCACCTGTGGTTCACCGGGCGAACCTGCTGTGGCACCTCGACCCGCGACGTCCGCCCAGGGCATGCCGGACGTCGGGTCAGGACTCCCCGCGCCGCTGCCGCGACGGCGATCGTTGCTGACATCCCCCATGTCGCAGGAGCGGATCCGGGCGTGCGTCTCCATCGCTGCACCACCACAGAGAAGGAATCCGCATGAATCACAGAAGAGCCCTGCGAGCGGCGGTGACCATCGCCGTTACCGGCGCCCTCGCCGCCGGCATGGCGATGACGCTGACCTCCACGGCCAGCGCCGGCACGACCCTCCGGGCCTCGGCGGCCGAGAAGGGCCGTTACTTCGGCGCGGCCGTCGCGACGAACAAGCTCTCCACCAGCGTCTACACGACCGTCCTGAACCGTGAGTTCAACAGTGTCGTGGCCGAGAACGAGATGAAGTGGGACGCCACCGAGCCGCAGCAGGGTCGGTTCAGCTACACCGGTGGTGATCGTCTGGTCAGTCACGCGCAGGCCAACGGCATGAGCGTGCGCGGTCACGCGCTCTTGTGGCACCAGCAGGAGCCGGGTTGGGCGCAGGGCATGTCGGGCAGCGCGTTGCGCAGCGCGATGATCAACCACGTCACGCAGGTGGCGACGCACTTCCGCGGGAAGATCTACGCCTGGGACGTGGTGAACGAGGCGTTCGCCGACGGCGGCAGCGGCGGGCGGCGTGACTCGAACCTGCAGCGCACCGGCAACGACTGGATCGAGGCGGCGTTCCGGGCGGCGCGGGCGGCGGATCCGGGTGCGAAGTTGTGTTAC
>NZ_JBEYSL010000042.1:0-23075 GCF_040642735.1 Micromonospora sp. NPDC047753
AGCGGACTCTTAATCCGCGGGTTCGGGGTTCGAGTCCCTGGCGGCGCACCAACGAGCAAGGCCCTGAACTGGTGAATCACACTGGGTCGGGGCCTTTTCGCCTACGGCGATGGTGGGTGGTAGCTCGGCAGGTGCTCGGGAGCCGATGGACCTGTCGTGGTCAGGTGCTATCGGGCTGCGTCATCGACACCATCCTGGAGCATTCGCCGGCCGACTATGTCCGTCGGCCCACGATGCCGTCCGAGTCGCCGGCCCTTGGGCTGGGGCACCTACAGTTCGAGGCGCTGATCACCACCGCCGACTGTCGGCCAACCCGAACGACTTCGCCCTGGTCGCGCTCCTGGGTCGGGTTGCGGATATCGCGGTCGACCTCGCCGTCGCAGCGGCGGCTATGCGACATCGTTTGCGAGCTTCGTCCGGACGGTACCGAGCCTGGTGGATCATGATGTCGTTCCGCCTCGGTCGATCGTCACCTTCTGTCATACCCTCCGGCTACGGTGCCGGCCGTGATGGCATCATTCGAGAAGCCGCGTCGCGTAAACGGCAGGCCGGTCTGCGCCTACGGTGATTGCGCGCGTCGACGCGACGGTGCAGCAGGCTTGTGCGGCCCTCATCGACGGCGTCAGGAGCAAGGACTTCCGCTGGAGAAACCGGTTGCAAGTCGATCCGCCAGCGGTGTCTGCACCTTCAACGGTTGTGGACGTCGGAAGACCGCGCGTTCGGCATTCTGCGCTGCGCACACACGCCGGCAGAACCTCGGATTGCCAATGGATGCGCCAATCAAGAACCGGGGTAGCGCCCGCTGCCACGTCGAGGAGTGCGCCAGGCGACCCCTGCCGGGCTCGCAGATCTGCGAACGCCATCAGCTGCGCCTTGACCGCGGCCTTCCGCTGGATGCACCGAGATCCGCCTTGTTCGGACCGAAAGTGTGCTCTGCCGGCGAGTGTGGTCGATGGGTTGCCGCAAAGGGATTGTGCGCTGGCCATCGACGACGCCAGAAACAAGGCTTGCCCATGGATACGCCGTTCCGTGCCGAAACTCCACGCCGATGCGAACGGCCTGGTTGCGACCACCCGCATAAGGGGCGTGGACTTTGCAGCGCCCACTTGCAACGACAACGAAAAGGGCTCGATCTAACTGCGCCGGTGCGGGAGTCGTGGCTCGGGCGCGAATGGCCGGACACGTGCACCTGGCGGGACTGCGCCAGACCACTCCGATCGGCCGGGCTCTGCAGCCTGCACTACGGACGTCGCTACAACGGGCTGACGATGGACGGGCCTCCGCGGAAGAATCCCCGGATGCCGGGCGTAACTCTACGCAAAACTCTGCAAGGTTACGTTCACATCTTTGTGCCCGACCACCCGAACGCCGTTGGGCAGGGTTGGGTGGTCCACCACCGGTACGTCATGGAGCAACATCTGAAACGCCTGCTACAACCGCATGAGAACGTCCATCACAAGAACGGTGACCGTGCCGACAACCGACTCGAGAACCTGGAGATCTGGATTACTGCCCAGCCAGCCGGCCAGCGAGTCCCCGACAGGATCGCCCATGCTCGTTGGCTCCTAGCGCAGTACGGCACTGAGGAAGAGCAGCTGGAGTACTAGAATGCGCAGGTGAACCCATGAGCCGACAGGCATGCGCCTACAAGGGATGTCGCCGACGGCCGGCATCGTACGCATCGCTCTGCGGATTTCACCAACTCCGCCAGGGCCAGGGCCTGCCGATGGACATGTCGACGACCGAGTTGCGCCGCCTGCGCTCCGAGAAACGCGTTTGTGAGGTCGAGGGCTGCAGCAGGCTTCGGAAGCTGGCCGCATCCCTGATGTGCGATCCGCACCAGCGACGGGTGGACCGAGGCTGGGCTTTGGACATGCCTATTCGCGGCGAACCCCAGACGTGCAGCCACTTAGGATGTAGCCGACCGTGTCGGGGCAAAGGTCTCTGCAACGCCCACCTTCTACGCCAGCAGCGAGGCACCGACATGGACGCGCCGATGCGCGAATCGGTACGGTCGGAGCACAAGCCGGAATTTTGCGAGTGGCAAGGCTGCACCGACCCGTATTACTCCCGTGGCCTCTGCCAACTGCACTACATGCGGAAGTACAAGGGCACCGACATGGACGCTCCAACCCGCAGCCGCCCAGTTCCCGGCGTATCGACAAGGACGACAAAATTCGGCTACGTCCATGTCTACCTCCCCGACCACCCCAACGCTCAACACAAAGGCTGGGTCAACCAACATCGGCACGTGATGGAGCAGGAGCTAGGTCGTTATCTCGTCCGGCACGAGAACGTGCATCACAAGAACGGTGACCGCGCGGACAATCGCCCTGAGAACCTAGAGCTGTGGATCACCGCGCAGCCATCGGGACAAAGGGTGGAAGACCGAGTGGCTCACGCCCGCTGGCTGCTTTCGCTTTACGGCTCTGAACGCGAGCAGCAGAAGTACGGAGATGGTGCTGGCAACCCCCTCGCGAATGCTCGGGCCCACATCTGACTGGGCGTCATCAACTGCACTTCGCCGCCGCTGACGCCATCGGCTGCCAGGCCAGGACGTGGCCATACTCGATGACGAGGAGTTCTTTGGGTAAGTGGTCGATGCCGGTACCGGGCGCCTGGCCGACCAACTCGCCATCCAGGCGCTCAGCAAACGGGACTACAAGACGTTGGACGGAGGGGTTGGATGCCGCCTTCACTGTGATCAGGAGGCAGAGTGTCGCTGGTCGCGCCAGGACAGGCTTCGGTCTCGGACCTTCGCCGGCGCTCGGTCCCCACAACGGAAGCTGTTCCAACGGAACCACCCACCTCGCGCCCACCCATGTTGAGGACACATGCGCACCACCACGATCGGCGACGTGAAGGTCCTGCTGCCGGACCTCGAACCGGACGACCTCGACACCACGACGAATCTCGCCGACGGCCTCACCGAGGCCCTCATCGAGGGCGCCGCGTGGCACGGCTCGCACCTTGAGGACGCCCACATCCGCAGCAGTCTGATCACCGGCGTGGACCTGAGCGAGAGCACCTGGGAAGCCGGGAGCCTCTACGGCTGCGAGATCACCCGCACCGACTTCTCCGGCGCGACCCTGACCGGCATAGCCATCGAACGCTGCGCCATCACCGGCTCCCGGTTTACGGGCACCAGACTCACCGACGTACGCCTCAAGGACGTCCTGTTCGACGGCTGCCGCTTCGACTACTCCACCTTCCACCGCGTCGCCGCCGCCGGTTCGGTCGCGTTCACCGACTGCACTCTCACCAACGGGGCGTGGTCCTCCTGCCGACTACCTCGCATCGCGCTGCGGTCATGTGACCTCGCCGGACTGGAACTGGACTCCTGCCAGCTCGACGGCACCGATCTGCGGGGCAGCCGACTCCTGGGCCTCAAGACGCCGCTGGACAACCTGCGCGGCGTCACCCTCGGCGAGGACCAACTTCCTGACCTCACCCAGCTGGCCGTCGCCGCCCTCAACCTCACCGTCCGCAACGACTGAAGCCGAGGAGGCATGGTGCTCGCTGAACCCACCGGCAGCCCGGACACGATCCTCGTCTGCATCCGGGGCAACTCCGGCTCGGGTAAGAGCAGCATCGGCCGCGAACTACGACGCCGGCACGGCCGGGGCTGCGCCCTGGTTGAGCAGGACTACCTGCGCCGCATTCTGCTGCGCGAGCGCGACAAGCCCGGCGGCGCCGCACCGGCGTTGATCGGGCAGACCGTCCGGTTCGCGCTGGACCACGGGTACCACGTGGTGCTGGAGGGCATCATGCACACCAGCCGCTACCTCAGCATGCTGACCTCCCTGCGGAACAGCCACCGCGGCCGCTCGCTGTTCTGCTATCTCGACGTGTCCCTGCCCGAAACCTTGCGCCGGCACCTCACCCGCCCGCAGGCCAGCGAGTTCACCGCCGAGCACATGAGCGGCTGGTACGCCGCCCATGACGTCCTGGGCTGGCCCGACGAACTCGTCCTGCCCGAGACCACCGGACTGGACGAGGCCGTCGAGGCCATCGCCGTTGCTGCCGGGCTGCCCCAGACCGGACGCGACGACGACCTGCTACCGAACCTTGCGCCCCAGTAGAGCAGCCCAACCGGCTACCGGTGCCGCCGTTTCGACGCACCGTTCCCCAACGTCGGTCCCGGGTTGCCAGACAGTCCGCCAAGCACGGCGACTGCGACGGCGTGAAGCTTGCCTACCGCGCCCGTACGAGCCAGCTCTCGATGACCGTGAAGTCGTGCTCGGTCAGCCCGCGACGTGGGTCGACCCGATGCAGCAGGGCCGGGCCTGGGTGATGAGCCGACACCCATTGCTGATCAGCGTGGGAGATCTCGTCGTCCACCCAGACGAAGGGGCGTCCCTGCGCCCACTCGACCAACCCACGGGTCTTCCAGTGCAGGAGCCCGACCTCGTCGGAGTCGGGCCAGTCCACGACGGGCAGAGTCGGTAGCCCGAGCAGGGGGGCGAGCACGTCGTTCGCGTCGTCCATCCAGGTCGTCGCCCACACCAGGTCACACGCCAGGGCCTCCAGCCGGCGGCCGTGTTCCGGATCGACCTTGTGCAGCAGGGGATGGGTGTCGGCCGGTAGGACCGGAGCCGGGGTGTGGCCATGCGGTATGCCCGGCTGAGTCGCCGTGGGTGTTCCGAACGGGATGAGGGTGCCGTCCACGTCGAGGAACAGCAAGGGAAGCGGCGCAGGGTCGGGCATGGCCCCAGAGGCTAGCCCTTACCCCGCCGACGGCTACCTCCGTGCTCGGTGAGAAGGAGGCGCCCACACCGTCATCCCGAGGCCATTCGTTCCGCTGCAGCTCCGTGCCGGCGGACGTGCGCCACCGACGGCGAACCACGGCAGGGGCGGTGCCCGGGCGCATCTCACCGGATTTCCGCTCCGGCGGTGCCGGTGACCCGACCACACGGCAACGCCACAATCCACACCCTCAACCAAGGAATTCTCGTGCGTTCGCCGACACCTTCACGTATTGCCGTAGGCACTGGCAGTGACGAGTTCCGGCTTGATCCTCTTGATCCGCGGGTTCGGGGTTCGAGTCCCTGGCGGCGCACCAGCGATGTTCAGAGGGCATGACCAACCGGTCATGCCCTCTGAGTTGCGTTGTCCGGCGGGGCGACGCGGATCACGAGTGGAGCGACCAACCGCGATCGTCCATCGGACCGCCTGCTCTCGTACGACCACCGCGCCGACCGAGGCGATGAGCTGCGCGTAGGGCATGCGCGTGCGCGGTGCCAGCGGTGGAATCGCGCGGTAGAGCACGGTTGCCGACCGCCACTCCCGCCGCCATCGCGAAGAGGAACGTCAGCCGGCGGCTCATCCCTGACGGCGGTGCCATGCGGGGTGGTGCCACCCCTGCCACGCTACGGCGCGGGGACAGGCGCGCGCCTCGACGAGGGCCCTGAGCGCGCAGGATCGGCTCCTGGTGATCAGGGATCCGTACGCGCCGAGGGCGATGACTCCGGCGGCGACCGGCCTGACGACCGGCCGGCTGACGAACACCGGCCGGCCGACTTCAGTCACCCCACGATGTCCCAGGTCGTTCGGCACTTCTCGTCGGCGCCGTTCGCGCCTTTGCGCTCACATGCTTCGACATAGACTCTCGTGCCCGCCAGCAGCCTGACGTAGTAGGGCTCGGAGCAGGTGCCGCTGCCGCCCGCCGCGTGGAGCGTGACCTTGGCGTACACGGGCTCCCACCAGATCCGGCCAATGGTACGGCGGCCGTCCGCTGCGCCCTCGTCGCAGGCTCTGAACGCCGCATCGATCCCGGAGTTGGTGTAGATGGCGAAGCCGTTGCCGGCGGAGTACGGGTCGGCCGAATACACGATGATGGGGTACCCCGCCGAAGCGGTGCTCGTGGTGGCCACGAGCCCGGTGGCCGTGAGCACCAACGCCATCAGCGTGGCACCGAACCAGCGTGAACTCTTGCGGATCATCGGCAACCTCCTACCGTCGAGAAACGACCGGTGTGGTCGTCACGATCGATGGTGGGCGCGATCCGTCTGTGAATGACAGACGCGCGGGCAGTTCCGAACAGGTCCGAACACTCCGAACGCCTCCGGTGCGCCGCTTCTCAGGTCGAATTGTCATGCGACCCCAGGCCACCGGCTTGGTGGCGATCAGGAGCCGCTGGCCGAACGCGGCGCGTACATGATCAGGGCGACGCCGATCAGGCAGATGCTTGCGCCGATGATGTCCCACCGGTCGGGCCGGAACTTGTCGACGATCACGCCCCAGGCGAGGGATCCGGCGACGAACACGCCGCCGTAGGCGGCGAGGATGCGTCCGAAGTTCGGGTCGGGTTGAAAGGTGGCGACGAATCCGTACGCGCCGAGGGCGATGACTCCGCCGGCGATCCACCACAGGCCGCGGTGCTCGCGCCAGCCCTGCCAGACCAGCCACGCCCCGCCGATCTCGAACAGGGCGGCGACGACGAACAACAGGATCGAGCGGACGACGGTCATCCGTGGACCGTACCCATGGTGGTGAAGGGGATGGGGCAGCACGGCTGCCCGGCGCACTCGACGAGGTCGTCGCAGCCGGCTTTCACCGCGGCGCGCAGTGTGTCGGCGATGACCTGCAAATCGGCGATCTTCGCCTCGATCTCGGCGATCTTTGCCTGGGCGCGGGCCCGCAGGCCGGCGTCGGCGTGGCGACCGTGACGGTGCTCGCCCGCGTCGAGAAGCTCGGCGACCTCGTCGAGGGTGAACCCGAGCCGCTGCGCCGCTTTGATCACCTTCAGCAGGGTGACCGTTTCGGTCGGATAAAGGCGGTGCCCGCCGAGGCTTCGGTCTGGTTCGGCGAGCAGCCCGCGGCGTTCGTAATAGCGCAGCGTCTGCGGGTTCACTCCGGCCGCGGCGGCGACCTGGCCGCTGCGCAACCCGCTCACGTCGTCATCCCGGCGGCGGCGCGCTGCGCGAGCGCGTCGAGGACATCGACGTGCGCGGCCGGCACCCGTACGTCGAGGCGCAGCGTGTGAGTGTCGGCGGCGAGGGTGAACGAGAAGAACGAGCAGCAGGAGCTTTCCCGGCCGATGAGGTCCCGGGCGGTCGCCTCGGCGGCCGGGTCGAGACGCCACAGCAGTTCGGTGGGGGACAGCCGCTGCTGCGCCAGCAGGAAGGTGGCGAACAGGTTGTCGAATTCGACCAGCCGCAGCGGCCGTTGCCCGCTCGGCAGGGTGCACGACTCGGGCACCCACGCCGGGGAGTCAGTGGTCATACCAACGACGGTAAGCGTGTACCTGGGTACCGGATGCAAGCCGGACGCTCAGCAGGCTCACCGACCGGTCACCACGGTCGCCGGTGCGGGGCGCTGAAACCGCGCTGACTCGTGCTCAGCCGGCGGCGGGTGACGCGGCAGGCGCGTCGAGGGCCGGTGCCACGACGGCGAACGCCTGGTCCATCAGCTCGGCCAGGTGCTGCTCGTCGTCGCCCGGCTGCCACCGCTGAAGCACCGTGTCGAGTGCCAGCAGGGCCATCCCGGCGGCCATCCGTGGGTAGGGGTCGGTGTGCGGGTCGAGGCGACGGCGGTTGGCCAACTCGGCGGACAGCTCGGTGCGCCACTCGATCTGGCGTTCCAGCCAGCGGGCGTGCAGGGCGGGGGTGTCGAGGATCAGACGGACGACGACCCGGGCCCGCTCGGAGTGCTCCGGGTGGTCGTTGCAGGCGGCGAGCGGCACCCAGAGTGCGTGGCGCAGCGCGACCGACGGTGCCTCGGCGGACGGCCGGGCGGCGAGTTCGGTGATGATGTCCGCGCTGGTGTCGGCCAGGAACCGGACGACCACGTCCTCCTTCGACGCGAAGTAGCGGAAGAAGGTACGCCGTGACATGCCGGCCGCCGCCACGATGTCGTCGACTGTCACCGCGTCGAAACCCTTGGTCGCGAGCAGCATCAGGGCGGCGTCACGCAACTCGTCGGCAACGAGCTGGCGTTTGCGCTCGGCCAGGCTGTTGTCCGCACGGGATTTCATCAGTCGATGCTACGTCATTCGCTGCCGCTTGATGCCGTTGTTGGCATCATGCGCATTGCTTGACACTGAGTGCCACGAGTAGCACAGTGGGTCGCATGACTGTCGATGGTTGGTCCACTGAACAGATCCCCGACCTGAGCGGCCGTACCTTCGTCGTCACCGGTGCCACGGCGGGCCTCGGCCTGGTCACGACCCGGGCACTCGCCGTCCGCGGTGCGCGCGTCGTGCTGGCCGTCCGCGACGAGGAGAGAGGTCGCCGGGTGGCGGCCGACATCGCCGCAGCCCGGCCCGGCGTCGACCTGGAAGTCCGGCGGATCGACCTCGCCGACCTCGACTCGGTGCGGGAGTTCGCCGACGGCATGCACGCCGACCATCGCCGGGTGGATGTGCTGATCAACAACGCGGGGGTGATGGCCCTGCCGCGCACCCTCAGCCCGCAGGGCCACGAGATGCAGTTCGCCACGAACCACCTCGGGCACTTCGCTCTCACCGGGCTCCTGCTCGACCTCCTGCTGGCCGGCCGGGATCCACGGGTGGTCACCGTCACCTCGGTCAACCACCGGCAGGCGAAGATGCGCATCGACGACCCGACCGGCGAGCGGGGCTACTCTCCGATGGGCTTCTACAACACATCCAAGCTGGCCAACGCCATCTTCGGCTACGAGCTGCACCAGCGGCTCAGCGCCGTGGCGAGTCCGCTGGGCAGCTTCCTCGCCCACCCCGGCTACACAGCGACGAATCTGCAGAGCAGCGCCACCACACCGATCTGGCGACTGCTGCTGGGCCGGATCGGCAACCCACTCCTCGCCCAGCCGGTCGACCGCGGTGTCTGGCCGCAGCTGTTCGCCGCCACCGACCCCGGTGCGCAGCCGGGCCAGCTCGTCGCCCCGGGCGGGCCGGGCGAACTGCGCGGCCACCCCGCGCCGGCGAAGCTCTCCGCCGCCGCGACCGACCCCGAGCACGGCCGCCGTCTGTGGGAACTGTCCGAACAGGCCACCGGCGTACGGTTCGGCGCGCTGCGACCGGCGAGCTGATCGCTGCGCATCCGGCAGCCGTCACGTTCCGCCTTGCCAGATCGTCCAGGGGTGAGCAGACACAACGGAGGAAAGAATGTTCGCTGCCTACGTCACGGTCACCATTCTCGCGTCGATCTTCACCGGCTTCGCCGCCGTCACCTACCTGATCGGTCACGACTATCCGAAGGCCCAGGCGGACATGAAGCGCGTGCCACGGTCATGGGTACCGCGGTTGGGCATGGCGCTGGCGGCAGGCTCGTTGGGGTTGCTGGCGGGCTTCGCCGTACCGCTGCTGGGCACCCTCGCGGCCGCTGGGCTGGTGCTGTATTTCATCGGCGCGCTCATCGCGCATCTGCGCGTCGGCTCCCGTCAGCTGGTGGGCTGGGCCGTCTTCTTCGTCACCGAGGTGGCCGCGCTGACAGTGAACGTGCTCTACCACTGGTGAATCGGTTGGTACGCCTCCCGCGACGTCCTGGGCTGGCCCGACGACGTCACCCTGCCGGAGCGGCTATTGCTCGCTCATCGAGGGGCATCTATAGTTGCGCGGATCACAACAATCATGGCCGTGGTGACGCGGCCGGGTCGTCGAAGCGCTTCGACGATTCGTCGTTCAGGCCCGTCAGCCGGGTGTCGAGCCTGGTCACGCCGGTCTCGGCGCCCGCTGGGCGTCTGTCGTACGACATGAGGAGAACCGCATGCGGAACTGGCGCCTTCGGCGCGGAATCACCGCGCTCGCGCTCGCCCTGCTGGCCCTACCGGCCGTTCCCGGCACCGCGCTCGCCGAACCCACCTACCCGTTCCGAGATCCCAGCCTGCCCGTGAACGTCAGGGTCGACGACCTGCTCGGCCGGCTCACGCAGGACGAGAAGATCTCCTGGCTGCACCAGTACCAGCCGGCCATTCCCCGGCTGGGCATCGGCCTGTTCAAGACCGGCACCGAGGCGCTGCACGGGGTGGCCTGGTCCACCGACATCGACAACAACGGCGCGGTGGTCAAGGCTCGCGGCACCGCCTTCCCACAGCCGGTGGGCATGGCGAGCACCTGGAACACCGACCTGATCCAGCAGGTCGGTTCGGCCGTCGGCGACGAGGCGCGCGGCTACCACGCGCAGAATCCCCGGGTCTGGGGGCTCAACCTCTGGGCGCCGGTGGTCAACCTGCTGCGCGACCCCCGGTGGGGCCGCAACGAGGAGGGCTACTCCGAGGACCCGCTGCTCACCGCGAAGATCTCCACCGCGTACGGGTCGGGAATGACCGGCGGTGACCCGAACCACCTGAAGAGCGCGCCGACCCTCAAGCACTACCTGGCCTACAACAACGAGGTCCGACGCGACGTGACCTCCTCGAACGTGCCGCCTCGGGTGCTCAACGAGTACGACCGCGCCGCCTTCAAGCCGGCCATCGCGGCCGGTGCGGCGACCGGGGTGATGGCGTCGTACAACCTGGTCAACGGTCGTCCGGCGACAGTGGACCCGGACCCGATGACGGTGTTCCGGGACTGGACCGACAGGCCGCTGATGAACGTCACCGACGCCTGGGCGCCGAACAACCTCGTCAACACCCAGAAGTACTACGCCACCCAGGCCGAGGGCAACGCGGCGATCATCAAGGCCGGCCTGAGCAGCTTCATCACCGACGACACGAACGCGCAGCCGACCATCACCGCGATCAAGCAGGCCCTCGCCAGCGGTCTGCTGACCGAGGCCGACATCGACGCCCGGATCCGCGAGATCCTCAACATTCGATTCCGGCTGGGTGAGTTCGACCCGGGTGGCGGCCGGCACGGCGGCATCACCCCGGACGTGATCAACAGCCCCGAACACCAGCGGTTGGCTCGGCAGGCCGCCGGCGAGGCGATGGTGCTGCTGAAGAACGAGCGGCAGGCGCTACCGCTGGATCCGGCCCGGACCCGCAAGGTGGCGGTGCTCGGCCCGCTGGCCGACACCCTCTACTCGGACTGGTACGGCGGCGACCTGCCCTACCAGGTGACGGCGCTCGACGGCATCCGCGAACGGCTGGGCGGCTCGGCCAGTGTGCGCGGGCTCGACGGGGCGGACCGGATCGCGCTGAAGGACGTGTCGACCGGCCGGTACGTCTCGGCCACCGGCACCACCGACGCCGACCCGGTCCTCGGGACCGGTGCCGTCCCGGCGCTCGTCGCCCAGTTCGACGTCGTCGACTGGGGACAGGACGTGGTGACCCTGCGCAACGCCGCCAGCGGCCGCTACCTCGGCTACAACTGGGGGCCGTTCATCACCCGGGACGAACAGCCGAACGGCTGGTACGTCCAGCAGCAGTTCAAGCTTGAGCCGCAGGCCGACGGAACCGTGGTGCTGCGCTACGTCGGCTACGAGACCACTGAGAGCTGGTTCGGTGCCGACACGTACGTGACGGTCGGCGACGACGGCGCCCTCAAGCTCGGCGCATCGACAGCGGACGCAGCTACCCACTTCAGTCGCGAGGTGATCAGCAGCGGCATCGACCGGGCCGTGGCGGCAGCCAAGGCGGCCGACACCGCAGTGCTGGTGGTCGGCAGCAACCCGTTCATCAACGGTCGCGAGGCGCACGATCGGACCTCGACGGCGTTGAGCGCCGGCCAGGAGGCGCTGGTCAAGGCGGTGGTCAGGGCCAACCCGCGGACCGTGCTCGTGCTCCAGACCAGCTACCCGGTCACCATCCGATGGGAGCAGGAGCACGTACCGGCCATCGTCTGGTCCACCCACGCGGGCGCGGAGACCGGTCACGCCATCGCCGACGTCCTCTTCGGCGACCATAACCCGTCCGGTCGGCTCACCCAGACCTGGTACCGCTCGGACTCGCAACTACCGCCGGACCTGCTGGAGTACGACATCATCTCGTCCGGGCAGACCTACCTCTACAACAGCGCGAAACCGCTCTACCCGTTCGGCCACGGGCTGTCGTACACCCGCTTCCGGTACGGCCAGCTGCGGGCCGGTGCCCAGTCGGTGGCGGCCGACGGCACCATCACAGCCAGTGTCGACGTGACGAACGTCGGCAGCCGGACCGGGACCGAGGTCGTCCAGCTCTACACCCACCAGCGCACCTCGCGGGACACCACCCCGATCCGCCAGCTCAAGGCGTTCCAGCAGGTGAAACTCGCGCCTGGGCAGACCCGTACGGTGACCCTGCGCCTGCCCGCCGTGGATCTGGCGCACTGGGACGTCACCCGCGGCAGGTGGGTGGTCGAGTCGTCAGTCCACGACCTGATGGTCGGGGCGTCCGTCGAGGACATCCGCGCCCGCGCCGCGGTCCGGGTCCGCGGTGAGACCATCCCGGCCCGCGACCTGTCCCGGCCCACCCGGGCGGAGAACTTCGACAGGTACGCGGGGGTCCGGCTCGTCGACGAGACGAAACCCCGCGGTACGGCGGTCGGTGCCACCGCCGCCGGTCAGTGGATCTCCTTCGACGGTTCCGCGCTGCGTGCCGGCGAGCGCACCTTCACCGCGAAGGTCGCCAAGGCCGGTGCGGGCGCCGGCACGATCCAGATCCGGATGGGGTCGCCCACCGGCCGGCTGCTCGGCACGGCCACAGTGCCCAGCACCGGCGACGACTACCGGTACGTCAGCGCCAGCACCGAGTTGGCCCGGGTCGTCGGTACCCACGACGTGTACCTGGTGTTCGACTCCCCGCTGCGGCTGGCGGAGTTCTCCATCAGCTGACCCGAGATCGGGGCCGGGTCGATCGTCGACCCGGCCCCGACCCGGCTCGGGCCGCGTGGCGGCTCGGTGCTCAGCGGCGACGTCGTCACAGCACTGTGGATTCGTCGGACGACGTGATCACGGTTGTCCGGGCGACATGGCTGGTCTGCCCGGTCCGTGGGCATTTATGCATAGACGCTCCCCGATTGCCTGTTGCATTGGTCAGACGTGTGACCTACGCTCCCAGTAAGAATTTCGGGGCGGTTAACAAAGAGTGCGGTCGGGGCGACGGAAATCCCCGCCGGCCCTTCGTGGCGTCGCTGTTCCGTACTCGTCGCTCGATACGCACTTTGGGCACCACATCGACGACCAGTGAGAGGAACAGACGTGAAGTCAGCCTTATCCACCGCTCGAATGTCAGTGTTGGCGGCGGCGGCGCTTGTCGCCGCCACACTGCCGGCAGTGCTGACAAACCAACTCCCGGCCTCGGCCGCGGTCCAGGCGACCTACTATGTCGCCCCGGACGGTAGCGACGCCAATCCGGGAACGTTGCAGTCGCCGTTCAAGACGATCCAACGTGCGCGGGACGTCGTTCGAACGATAAGCGGAAACCTGACCGGCGACGTCAACGTCCTCCTCCGGGGCGGCACCTATCCGGTGACCAGCACCATCGAATTCGGGTCGAGTGACTCCGGCACCAACGGATACCGGATCAGCTACGGGGCCTACGCCAACGAGAAGCCGGTCCTTGACGGTGGCGTCCAGGTGACCGGGTGGACCCAGCACAGCGGCAACATCTGGAAGGCGCCGCTGGACCGCGCCAACAAGCTGCGGGCGCTCTACGTCAACGACAAGCGTGCTGTCATGGCGACGAAGACGATCAGCTCCGGCGGGTGCTTCGGGACGTACAACATCACGGCCAACCAGGCCGCGTGGGCCTGGGAGTCGGGGTCGCAGTGCGACGGCGCCAGGTACAACCAGAGCGACTTCCCCGCCATCGCGCGCAACCAGGACGACATCGAGATTGAGACGGGCACGACCTGGACCACTGCCATCGTCGGCGTCCGACAGGTGACCACCGACGGCGGGAGCCGGGTCGCTCTCTTCCAGCAGCCGGGTGCGGCCATCGCGCAGGGCGCGTTCAACGGCAACGCCCAGGTCGGCGGCACCCACAAACTCATGAACGCGTACGAGTTCCTGGACGCGCCCGGTGAGTTCTACTTCGACAAGGGCACCAAGACGGTCTACTACTACAAGGCCAGTGCCGAGAACATGTCGACAGCGACGGTCTACGCGCCGAACAACGTCACCACAGTGCTGCGCGTGGCCGGCACCTCGACGTCGAGCCATGCCCGCAATATCACGTTCTCGGGTCTGACGGTGCGGCACTCGGACTGGAACCTGTTCAACGTGGCCGGCTCGTCCTTCAAGCAGGCGCAGCAGGGCAACCTCGGAGCGCAGGTGTACGCCAAGGGCAACTTCCACGTCTACCACTACCGCAACGTGGACGTCACCCCCGGCATCATCCAGATCCAGAACGCTGACGGCCTCCTGTTGCAGCGCAACCGGATCGAGCACACCGGCGCGGACGGCATCAGCATGGTCAACGACGTGCAGGGCACGCAGCTGATCGGGAACGCCACCAACGACATCGCCGGGTCGGCCATCAATGTCGGTCATCCCCAGCACGTCTACATCGGCGACGGCACGTCGACCAACCGGGAGAAGTACTCCGCGTCGGTCGAAGGGCTGCCGAAGAACATCGACATCAAGAACAACTACCTGTACGACAGCGCCGTCCTGTTCAACGGGCACAGCCCCATCTCGGCGTACTTCGCCGACACCCTCACCATCCAGCGCAACCGGATCGAGAAGGCCCCGTGGTCGGGCATCACGCTCGGCTGGGGCTGGTGGAACTTCGACGGGTCGTCGGGTTCGATCCAGCCCAACCGGCCCACCACGACGGCGAGAAACAACACCATCAGCTACAACCACATCATCGAC
Source organism: Micromonospora sp. NPDC047753 (assembly GCF_040642735.1). Lineage (NCBI taxonomy): Bacteria > Bacillati > Actinomycetota > Actinomycetes > Micromonosporales > Micromonosporaceae > Micromonospora > Micromonospora sp. NPDC047753. The sequence continues at coordinate 14,655 of NZ_JBEYSL010000042.1, forward strand.
ACGGTGCAGCGCCTGAGTGACACCGCGCCGATCTACACGCTCGGCAGCCAGCCCGGGACGACGATCACCAACAACTATCTCCAGGGCGTGCCCTCGGGCCACAAGTACGGACTGCACCCGGACGAGGGATCGGCCTTCATCACCTTCCGGGACAACGTGCTGAGCATCGACAAGAACGTCACCTGGATGATCAATTCAGACGACTTCGGGCGCAAGCACGACCTGAGCATCACCCAGATCTACGGCCCGATCAACAAGGTCTCCAACAAGAACCTGCCGAACAGCACGGTCGCCGACATCCTCGTCTCCTCCGACTACGTCTGGCCGGCGGCGGCGTACGGCATCGCGGCGAACTCCGGCCTTGAGGACGCCTACCGGGACATCATCCCGGCGAGCAACTTCTCCGCGCCGAACTACGTGCTGCCGGCCAGCACGTTCGTCGCCAGTGCCACGGCGTCGATCCCGATCCGGAGCACCGGCGACGCCACCAAGTCGGTCTGGTTGGCGCCGTACGGCACGACCACCTTCACCGCCGGGGCGACGATGACCAGGGCGGCCGGCAACGCGACCTCCATCGCCGTACCGGCCACGCAGGGCGAGTACCGGCTCTACGTCGTCGACGCACAGGGCAACAGGTCGGCCGAGTCGACAGCGATCGTCCGGCAGCAGCAGGGCGGCGGCAGCGGTACGGGGCAGGGGCAGCTCGTGGGTGGCCAGTCCGGCCGCTGTGTCGAGGTGCCGAACTCGTCGACCACGAACGGCACCCAGGTGCAGCTATACGACTGCGGGAGCGGCACGAACCAGCGGTGGACCGCCACCAGCAGCAAGCAACTGACCGTCTACGGCAACAAGTGCCTGGACGCGTCCGGGAACGGCACTGCCAACGGCACCCAGGTCATCATCTGGGACTGCCACGGCGGCACGAACCAGCAGTGGAACGTCAACAGCAACGGCACCATCACGAATGGTCAGTCCGGGCTCTGCCTCGATGCCAACGGCGCTGGCACCGCCAACGGCACCAAGATCATCCTGTGGTCCTGCAACGGTGGTCCGAACCAGCAGTGGACGCTGCGTAGCTGATCCACCCAGACTCCGGGGCCAGGCCGACACGGGCCTGGCCCCGGGCTACTTCTGGTAGCCGTAGTTGTCGCAGGTCCGGCGGCCGAGGACGCAGTTCTTGGTGCGCTTGTTCATGGTGTCGACGTCCCACATCACGAACGCGTCGCCGTGCATCGACGAGGCGCTCTTACCCTCCTTGTCGGAGGAGAGGTAGTAGCCCGCCGGGGTGCCCTTCGCCGGGTACTGGATGTCGAAGGTGATCGCCGGGATCCGGACCGGGTGGCTGGTCGGGCAGGAGTTGCCGCTGCCGTACGCCACATGGTCCTTGTGGTTGGGGCTGTCCAGGTGCTTGCCGTCCCAGCAGTCGGGGAACTGCATCATGAAGTGCAGCGTCGCGTCGCCCCCGCAGATGGGCCAGTTGCCATTGGTGCTGCGGGCGATGCCGTCGAGGTCACCGGGGCCGTAGAAGGCGCAGTAGAACTGGCCGGTCGCGCCCCGCGGGGTCGGCTTCTTCTTCTTGGCGTCGCCGGAGATCATGCGCAGGCCGTTGGGCATCGGCATCTGGCCTGTCGAGTTCTTGGCCAGCGAGCGGTAGTAGACCCGGAACCCGGTGGTCTCGACCGGCTTTCCCGTCGCGTTGTCGTAGAGCGTGGGCACCCAGTAGGCGGAGTGGTCCTGGACGGGCTTGCAGGAGGTGGCCGTGAACTTCGTCAGGTCGCCGGCGACGGTGCTCGCGTCGACGGCCTTGTTGCCGACGAACGAGTGCATGTGTGACGCCCCCGGTAGGCCGGGGGCGACGATCGGGTCGTCCGGTAGCCGGTGGCTGTACTGGCAGTCGGCCCGGAACTCCGGGAGGTTGCCCACCCCGGACGGAACGGGGTCGATCCTCAACGCCCGGTACGCGTCGGCCTGCGCGTTCCAGGTCGCCCGGTCGACCGGAATCCAGCCGGTTGCCGGGGCCTTCGGCGCGGCAGCGGTCGACGGTGTCGCGCCGGCCGACGGGGTCGTGGCGGTCGACGGCGTCGCGGCGGTCGATGCCGCCACCCCGGGCGATGCCGGCTGCCCGGCCGGTGGCGAGGGGTATTCGAGGGCGTTGGCCGCGTTCGACGGCTCGGGCGTCACGTCGCCACTGGCCAGGTACACGCCTCCGGCGGCGATGACGAGCGCGACTGCGGCTCCCGCGGCCGCGCCCAGTCTGTTGCGGGTGAACCAGCTCGGCGGGCGGTGACGGGGCGGCGGTTGGCTCGCGTCCGGTTCGGGCAACGAGGCGTACGACACGGGTCACTCCCAACGAGCAGACGACGGCGCTGACCCGGACGGCCACGGCCGCCGTATGGTAGGCGCTTCCCGATCACGACCGACAGTTTCCTAAAGCTTCCTTAAAGAAGGTTGGTCGTTCGTGTCCCGCCCAGCGGCAGCGTTCCTCTACGGCAGGTTCCGGCTCGCACCGCACGGTGTCCGCCACGGACCCATGCCGGCCATGCTCGCACTCCACAAAGGACCGACGGGGAAGGGCTTGGGCTGCACGCACGTCGGCCGCATGGTATGGATCTTGTGGTGGTGGGCCGTCAGCAGGGGAAATGTCGGCGAGCGAGGTGCTACCGGACAGTTGGCGGGTACTGGTGGGGGATGACGTCGACCTGGAAACCCCACGAGAAACACGGTGGCCTGTCGGACAAGGACAAGCGCGAGTTGCCGGAGAGCGTTTTCGCGTTCCCCGACAAACGCAAGGAGCCGATGACCGACGCGGGCCACGTCCGTAACGCCATCGCCCGGTTCGACCAGGTGCAGGGCGTTACCGACAAGGAGCGTGACCTGGCATTTCAGAACATCCTCGCCGCTGCCGCCCACTACGGTGTCGAGGTCGCGGAGACGAACTGGCGTCAACTCGGCAAACTTCCGCACACGCCGAATCCGGCCCACTGACCGATTCTGGCCGCGTACCTGCCGGATAGGGACGCCCGCCCTGGGTAAGCGGCGCGGATGCCCGCGAAGCAGCAGCCAGCAACCGGCGACGACCCGTCCCCGCGCGAGGGGGCCAGGGCCATCCGGGTGTCGGACGGCCTGCGCGAGCGGGTGCGCCACGGGCTGCGTACCCGCGCCTGGCGACTCCGTCTCTACGGGTTGCTGTCCGTGCAGGCCGGCGTCGCGGCGGCGCTGGCCTGGTTCGTGGTGTTCCAGTTCCTGGGCAATCCCACCCCGGTCCTCGCGCCCACCACCGCGGTCGGCATCGTGGCCGCCTCGATGGGCTCACGCCTGCGGCGCACCATCGAACTGCTGGTCGGGGTGGTTCTCGGGCTCGCCGTCGGTGACACGCTCATGCCGTTCTTCGGCATCGGGGCCTGGCAGACCGGTGTGGTCGTCGTGCTGGCGATCATCGTCGCGGTGCTGCTCAAGGGCGGCGGTTCGCTGCTCACCCAGGCCGGCGGCACCGCGGTGCTCATCGCCACCCTGGAACCTCCGGTACGGGACCTGTCAGTGCCCCGTTTCGTCGACGCCGCTGTCGGCGGGTTGATCGGGCTGGCGGTCGGTCTGCTGGTGGTGCCCATCCACCCGCAGCGGACGGTGCAGCGGCTGGCCGAACCTGTCCTCGACCCGGCCCTCGTCGCTCTGCACGACCTGGCCGCAGCGCTCCGCCGTCGAGATCTCGGCGCGGCCCAGCGGGGTCTGGGCGCGCTGCGGACGCTCAGCCCTCGACTGAGAGCGCTGGACGAAGGGCTCGACGCTGCACAGGAGGTGGTCCGACTGGCACCACTGCGCTGGCGTGAACGACCATCCCTGGCCTTCTACACCGAAGCCGTCCGCCACATGGAGCGCAGCCTGCACAGCTGCCGGTCCATCGCGAGGCGGCTCACGAAAGCCCTTCGGGACGACGAGCCGATATCCGAGGAGTTTCCCGCGGCGATCGACCTGCTGGCAACGAGCGTGCAGACCCTCAGATGCGCGATCCGCGCGCGGGAGGAACCACGGGAGGCCCGCCAACAGATCCTGGCGGCTGTCGAGCTGATCGGGAAGGCGCAGGGGGCAGCCGCAGCGGATCCGACCCGCCCGCACACCCACCGGTTGGGCTACTCCGGCATGATCGCCGCCGGTGAGTTCCGTACGGCGGCACACGATCTGCTCATCGCCAGCGGGTTGGATGCCGACCGGGCGGCGGAGCTGGTGCGGCGGACGGCGGACCCGGACGAATGGGGCTGAGCCGAGCCGTCACGTCGTCTTGAGCGAGGCGAGGATGTCGAGGTAGTGCGGGTTCTTCATGACGCCCAGCACGTTGCCGAACGGGTCGACGACCGCCGCCGTGACGAACCCCTCGTCCCCGTGCGGGGTGATCGGCTGGTACTCCGTGGCACCCATCGCCAACAGCCGCGCGACTGTCGCCTCGAGATCGTCGACGCACCAGTGCATGACCGCGCCGCCGGGCCCGGTCGCCGCGCCGGCCGGCGCGTACCTACTGTCGATGATGCCCAACTCGGCCTGGTAGTCCCCGATGCGGAACTCGGTGTAGGCCGGGCGTCCGTCGGGGCCGGGGCGCATGAAGTACGCCTCGATCCCGAGGAAGTCCGCGTACCAGGCCGTGGCCGCTGCCACGTCGTCCGCCCAGATGTTCAGTGTGGCGAATCCTCGCAGGCTCATCGGGTGTCCTCTCGTCTCGTCGATGTCGTTGGTGATGACGCTATCGACGATTGCGGAAGGTTTGCTTCCTCAATGAGCGGTGGGTCTCGGCCGTGTCGGGCGGCGGGTCGCATCTTCCGTCAGTTCCCGGGTAGTCGCTGCCATTGCCGGCACGGATGGCGGGGGACAACGTGCAGAGCTACCCGGCAGTCGAGAACCACGGTCTGATCGGTGACCTGCAGACCGCTGCGTTGATCAGCACGGACGGCACCGTCGACTGGTTCTGCGCGCCGCGCTTCGACTCGCCGAGCGTCTTCGGCGCGCTGCTCGACCGCCGCAACGGTGGCCACTTCCAGCTCTCGCCCGACGGCGTCGACTACTCCAGCAAGCAGCTCTACCTGCCCGGTACGCCGATCCTGATCACCCGCTTCCACAGCGCTGACGGTGTCGGGGAGCTCTTGGACTTCATGCCCGTCACCGGTGCGGAGGCCACCGACCGGCATCGGTTGATCCGCCTGGTCCGGATGGTCCGGGGGAGCATGCGGTTCCGCTTCCACTGCCGCCCGCGGTTCAACTACGGGCGTGATCCGTACGAGTTGGAGGTGCACCCCGAGGGTGACGTCTTCCGGAGCCCGACGCTGACCTTCTCCCTCGCCGCCTTCAAGGACGTGGAGCGGGAGTTCCACGTGGGGGACTTCCACCGCGACGCCGACGGCGTGTCCGCGCGGTTCACGCTGCACGCGGGCGACATCGGCGGGGTTGCCCTGGAGACGGCCAGCCCGGACGCGCCCCGGGCACTCAGCACCGACGAGGCGTGCGAACTGCTCGCCGAGACCCGCGACCACTGGCGGCGGTGGGTGGGCCGCTCCCGCTACAAGGGCCGCTGGAGGGAGGCGGTCGAGCGGTCGGCGATGACCATCAAGCTCATGACGTACGCACCGACCGGCGCCCTTGTCGCCGCGCCCACCGCTGGGCTGCCCGAGCAGATCGGCGGGCAGCGGAACTGGGACTACCGCTACACCTGGATCCGGGACGCGTCCTTCTCGGTGCACGCGTTGCTGCGCCTGGGCTTCACCGACGAGGCCCAGAAGTATCTGCTCTGGCTCGACGCGCGCATCCGTGAGGCACGGGACGGCAACATGCCCCTGCAGATCATGTACCGCATCGACGGCTCACCTGACATCCCGGAGGAGGTGCTGGGTCACCTGGAGGGCTACCGCGGCTCGGCACCGGTGCGGATCGGCAACGGCGCGGCGGACCAACTGCAACTCGACATCTACGGCGAGGCGCTCATCTCGTTGGAACTCGCGGACCGCAACGGTCTGATCGCGCCGTACGAGGGGTGGCGCAAGACGGCAGGGTTGATGGACTGGCTCTGCGACCACTGGGACCAGCCCGAGGACGGGATCTGGGAGACCCGGTCCGGCCGGCAGGACTTCACCTACGGTCGGGTGCTCTCCTGGGTCGCGTTGGACCGGGCCATCCGGATCGCGCGACGCCGGGGCCGCCCCGGCGACATCGCCCGCTGGTCCGCCGAACGCGACGCCATCTACCAGCAGGTGATGACACGCGGTTTCAACCAGGAACGTGGCGCGTTCGTGCAGCACTACGGTTCCGACATCCTGGACGCCTCGCTGCTGGCGATGCCCGGGCTGAACTTCATCTCGCCGACCGACCCGATGTGGGAGTCGACGCTGCGGGCCATGGACGCCGACCTCGTCTCCGACAGCCTGGTCTACCGCTACGACCCGAGGGCCTCGCCGGACGGTCTCGCCGGCACCGAGGGCACCTTCAACATGTGCACCTTCTGGTACGTGCAGGCGCTCGCCCTGGCCGGCCGGCTCGACGACGCCCGGTTGACCTTCGAGAAGATGCTGACCTACAGCAACCCGCTCGGCCTCTACTCCGAGGAGATCGCGCCGACCGGCGAGCAGATCGGCAACTTCCCGCAGGCGTTCAGCCACCTCTCGCTGATCAGTACGGCGGCCCACCTCGACGACCTGCTCGAGCAGGGCTGACGGTCCGGTCAGAACAGCGTCAACGGCTCGACCGGGATCGGCTCGGGCAACGCGTCGAGCCCGGGTACGCGTGCCCGTACCTCGTCGTGGAACCGGCGGGCGAGCGTCGGCGCTTCGGCGTTGTCCGGGGTGTGGATGAACATCGTCGGCGAGCGTCCCTCGCGTAGCCAGGTAACTGTCACGTCGATCCAGCGCTGCCACCCCTCGACCGTGCGCGTCGGGTCGTCGCGGCCGAGGTAGCGGACGATCGGCCGGTCGGTCAGCGCGAGGGACCGGAGCGGCACGCGGGGCTTCTTGGTCCAGGCGTCCCGCTCCGCGTCACTCGTGGGCGGGCTCGCGAAAAAGGCGGTCGTGTCGAAGGGGATCCACTCGGCGTGGGCGGCGGCGAGGGTCGCCCCGAGCAGTCGGGCCGCTCGCTCCTCGGTGAAGAACGCCTGATGGCGCACCTCCACCGCGTACCTGTGGGACTGCGGAAGGTGTTGCAGGAAACGGCCCAGGGCCGGGACGTCGGCGGGCGCGAACGAGCCGGGCAGTTGGATCCAGAGGGTGTGGGCGCGCGGGCCGAGCGGTTCGATGGCGTCCAGAAAGGCGCTCAGTGGTTCGTCGACGTTGCTGAGCCGGCGTTCGTGCGTGATGACCTTGGGAAGCTTGAGGACGAACCGGAACTCGGGGTCCGTCTGGGCGGCCCACGAGGCCACGGTTTCCCGGGCCGGGGTCGCATAGAACGTGGTGTTGCCCTCCACTGCGTCGCACCAACTGGCGTAGTGCGCCAGGCGCTCGGTGGGGGGCAGCCGGTGACCCGGCCACGACCGGTGACTCCACATCGCGCACCCCACGTGCAGACGCATGACCGCCCTTCCGACTTGACCGGAGCCCACCGTATCCGGGCCGACAGACCCGGTGGGACCCACGGTCCGGCAGGTAGGGTCCGTCGCCATGCGTGTGCTGTTCGCCAGTCTTGCGTCCGTCGGTCACACCTACCCGCTGATCCCGCTGGCGATCGCCGCCCGGGACGCCGGGCACGAGGTCCACTTCGCCGCCGGCCCGGAGGTGCACGCGCCGCTCGCCGCGCACGGCCTGCGGCCGTTCCGCCCTGGCGACGCCTTCTACGAGGTGTACGCCGAGGATCTCGCACCGGAGCTGGCGCGGCTGCGGCCCGACCTGGTGGTGCACGAGTGGGGGTTGCCGGGGGCGGCCGTGGCGGCTCACCGGGCCGGGATCCCGGGCCTGTGGCACGGGTTCGGCCGGATGTTTCCCGAAGGCATCGGTCTGGAACTCCCGACCAGGAACGCCGAGGTCGTCGGCAGGCCGCACCTGGACATCTGGCCACCCTCGCTGCAGGACAGGGACTTCCTCGCCACCGAACGCCGGATCGAGCTGCGACCGGTCGCGTTCTCGACGCCGGCCCCACTGCCCGCTCGCCTGGGCCGGCCGCTGATCTACCTGACCCTCGGCACCGCGTTCGGTACGCCTGAGCTGCTCCGCACGGCCATCGCCGGTCTGGCGACGCTTGGCGCGCAGGTGGTGGTCGCGGCGGGCCGGGTGCCAGTGGAACAGCTCGGAGAGATCCCCGACCAGGTCAGCGTGCATCCGTGGGTGTCGCAGGCGGAGTTGCTGCCGCTCGCCGACGTGGTGGTGCACCACGCACCCAGGCGCACGGCAACGTCCTCGCCGAGGACGTCGTCGCGCCGCACGCCTTCCCGGCCTTCGACCAGGCGGCCGTGGACGGCTA
>NZ_JBEYSL010000043.1:0-23063 GCF_040642735.1 Micromonospora sp. NPDC047753
CGGCGACGCCGAACTGGACGAGGGATCCAACCACGAGGCGATCGCGTACGCCGGAGCGACCGGCCTGGACAGCCTCACCGCTGTCGTGGTCGACAACGCGTCGGCCAGCCACGGGTGGGCCGGTGGCATCGCCGGCCGGTTCACCGTCAACGGTTGGACCGCCGAGACCGTCGACGGCCGGAACCACGAAGCCCTGTACGCGGCACTGACCGGGCACCGCCCGCGACACCCGCACCTGGTGGTCGCCCGCACCGGGAGCAAGGGATGACCGACATGCGTACCGCCTTCATCGACACCGCCACAGCGCTCCTCGACGAGGACCCGCGTACCGCGCTGGTGCTGGCCGACATCTCGGCGAGCCAGTTCGCCCCAGCCGGCCACCGCCACCCGGATCGGGTGCTCAACGTCGGGATCCGGGAGCAACTGATGATCGGTGTGGCCGGCGGGCTCGCCCTGACCGGGCTGCGTCCGATCGCGCACTCGTACGCGACGTTCCTGGTGGACCGGGCGTACGAGCAGATCAAGTTGGATCTGGACCACCAGGGCGTTGGCGCCGTCCTGGTCAGCATCGGCGCGTCGTACGACGGATCGGCTGAGGGTCGCACCCATCAGTCGCCCGGAGATGTGGCGCTCTTCGACTCCCTCGGTGACGGCTGGACCGTCCGGGTGCCCGGCCACCCGGACGAGGTGGGGCCGCTGCTGCGTAACGCCGCGACCACCGACGATCCGATCTACCTGCGGCTCTGCGAGCAGCGCAACACCGAGGCGTACCCGGACGCCACCCGGCTACGGGTGCTCCGGCAGGGCCCGACGAATGCGCCCCTCGTGGTGGCGGTCGGACCGATGCTCGACCCCACCCTGGCGGCGACCGAGGGAATGGACGTGACAGTGGCGTACACCCACACACCCCGGCCGCTCGACACGCCAGGGCTGCGGGCGCTCGCCAACACCGACGTGGTGTTGGTCGAGCCGTACCTGGCGGGAACGTCGAGCGCGCTCGTCAACCGGGCCCTGGCGGACGTGCCGCACCGGCTGCTCGCCCTCGGGGTAGGTCAGACCGACCTGCGACGGTACGGCGATCCGGCCGACCACGCCCGGTGGCACGGGCTGGACGCCGACGGCCTGCGGCGGTCGATCAGTGCGTTCCTGGGGTCAGTTGGCGGCTGAGACGGCGGGGCGGCGGCGAGCGCGCTCGCGCCCGAGGATCCAGATCGCCTCGACGCCGTCCTTCCAGGTGATCTTCTTGCCCTCTTCCCGGCCGCGTGCCCGGTAGCTGATCGGCACCTCGTACGGCCGGATCCGGCGACGCAGCAGCTTGCCGGTCACCTCGGCCTCCATGCCGAAGCCGCGCGAGCGCACCCCGAGCGACCGGTAGAGCGCCACCGGCATCAGCTTGAAGCAGGTCTCCAGGTCGCCGATGTACGAGTTGAACAGCACGTTGGCCGCCATCGTGACGCCCTTGTTGCCCATCACGTACCAGAAGCTGTAGGCGCTGTGGCTGCCGAAGGTGCGATTGCCGTAGACCACAGTGGCCCGGCCGTCGAGCACCGGGTCGAGCAGCTTGGGGATGTCCTGCGGGTCGTACTCCAGGTCGGCGTCGAGGATGACCATGTAGTCACCCTCCGCGCTGTCGACCGCCGTCTTGATGGCGGCACCCTTGCCGGCGTTGCGCTGGTGGGTGATGACCCGGAGGCGCGCGTCGTCGGCGCGACCGAGGACCTCGCCGGTGCCGTCGCGGCTGCCGTCATCGACGACGACCAACTCGATCTCACACGGATAGTCAACCGCCAATGCCTGCTTGAGGGCATCCGCGATGCGTTCTTCCTCGTTGTAGACCGGCATGAGGATCGAGAGCTTCACGGGGATCTCCACGGTGGCGGCAACACGTCGGCCATAGCCTAACCTGGTTGGTTTGTTTACCGCGTACCGCTACCGCTGGGCAGTCAACGCGGCGGCCTCAGATCAATGGTGTTTACTTCCGCCATGTCGGCTGCCGGCTCCCTGCTCGCGGTGGTTCCTGCCGCCGCGGTGCTTTTGCTCATCGTCGCGGTGATGCCACGAGAGGCTGGCGCGGTGGCACCGCTGCGGCTCGCCGTGGTGCGCGCCGTCCTGCTCAGCGGGGCGTACGCGGTGCTCGTCGTCGAGGTGCTCGGCGCGTCGCACGCGCTGACCCGAGGCGCGTTCACAGTCGCCTGGCTGCTTCTGCTGGTCGCAGCCGCGGCGGTGGCCGGTCTGCGCTGGCGACGGGCGATCCGCCCCGGGCAGCCGAGCGCCGCCGCACCGGTGCCGGTCAGCGCCGCGCCGGCGGTCAGCACCGCACCGCAGCCGGTCCCGGTCGGCGCTGTGGTGTCCGGTGGCGGACCCGACGTGTCCGCCCCGGCCGCCGAGCGCGGTGAGCCCGGCCCCGCGCCGATCCGGGCTGCTCGGGGGTTCGCTGACCTTCGTTCCGCAGCGGTCGAGGCGTGGCGTACGGCCCGGCCGGGTGAGCGGCTCCTCGCCGGCACGGTCGGCGGGCTGGTCCTGGTGGAGCTGCTGGTCGCGCTGCTGGCCGAGCCGAACAACTTCGACTCGCAGACGTACCACCTGCCGAAGGTGGAGCACTGGGTGGCCCAGGGCGACCTGGACTTCTGGCCCACCGCCATCCACCGGCAGGTGACCATTCCGCCCGGAGCCGAGTACCTGCTGCTGCACCTGCGCCTGCTCACCGGTGGGGACCACCTGCACAACCTGGTGCAGTGGGCGGCCGGAGTGGTCTGCCTCCTGGTGGCCGCACGGATCACCGCGCAGCTCGGCGGCGGCCGGCGGGCCCAGTTGCTCACCGCGTTCGTGCTGGCGACCACGCCGATGGTCGTGCTCCAGGCGACCAGCACGCAGACCGACCTGGTCTGCGCGGCGTGGGTGGCCTGCGCGGCGACCCTGACGCTGGACGGTCTGAGCCGACGGACCGGCTGGGGCACGCTGCTCGGGCTGGGGGCGGCCACCGGGTTGACCGCGGTGACCAAGACCAGCGGCCTGATCGCGGTCGGCCCGCTGCTGGTGCTCTGGGGACTGGCCCAGTTGAGGCTGGCCCGGGCCGATCGATCGGCGTTGGCAGGCCCGACAGCGCCCGGCGGAGGTCGGCGGGCCTGGCCGATCGGCGGGTTGGCCCGCACTGTCGGCGGTTCGGTGCTGATCCTGGTGGTCGCTGCCGTGGTGGTCGGCCCGTTCCTGGCCCGGGTGACCGCCGAGTTCGGGCACCCGCTGGGGCCGCCCCGGCTGCGCGAGTCCATCCCCATGGAGCGGCACGACCCGGCGTCGATAGTGGTCAACGCGCTGCGGATCGGGCACACCGCGTTCGACACGCCGCTGGCACCGCTGCGTCGGGCTGGAGCCGAGGTGATCATCAGCGGCGCCGAGGCGATCGGGGTCGACCCGCAGGACCGCGCGATCACCTTCGGGCGGGAGCTGTTCCCGGAGCCGGCCTGGTATCCGGACGAGGACCGGGTGGCGTTCCCGCTGGCCGGGGCGTTGGCGGTGATCGGTGCGGTGATCGCGCTCGCCCGACCACGGCGGATCACTCCCGAGCGGGCGGGGTCGCTGCGGGCGTACGCCGTGGTGGTGCTGACCGCCGTGCTGCTGCACACCGCGATGATCAAGTGGCAGCCGTGGGGCAACCGGCTGCTGCTCTACGCCGTCGTGCTCGCCACGCCCCTCGCCGGCCTCTGGCTGGACGCACTCCTGCGCAACCGCGCGGGTGGGCGTCGAACTGTTGCCACCGTGGCGGCCGTCACCGTGCTGGCCACCTCGGCGCTGGCCGGAGTGCTCGCACTGTCGTACGGCTTCCCGCGCCGGCTGGTCGGTTCCGGCTCGGTGTTCACCACCTCGGACTGGGACACCCGGTTCCTGCGCCGCCCTCAGTGGGCCGACGAGTTCCGCTGGGCGGCGACAGCGGTCCAGGACAGTGGTGCGCGACGGATCGGGCTGGTGCAGCAGAACGACAACTGGGAGTACCCGTGGTGGCTGCTGCTGCGGCAGCCCGACGGCGGCTCACCGGACCTGGTGGCGTTGCAGTCGGTGTTGCCGGAACGACCGCCGGCCGATCCCGCCTCGGTCGACGCGATCGTCTGCACCGGCAACAAGGCGGCCTGCGCCAAACTCGTCCCGGCCGGCTGGCGGCTGGAGTTCCGCAGCTACGTCGGCTACGCCCTGCCGCCGGGCCGCTAGCGCCGCCGTGGGGGTCGGATAGTCCGATCCGGGCGGTTCTGCATTCCGCGCGCAAGGATCTGAGGCGCATTCACATCTGTTGATTCGCACGTTACCGTCTGGTAACTCAATCGACGTCCCGCGATTGAGCCGAAAGGAGTGCGTCGATGCCTGCAATCCCCGCCAGGCCCGAACGCGCGACCCGACGACGGGCCATCACCGTCGCCGTCGCCGTCGCCGCTCTCGTCCTACCGATGCTCGCCGGACCGGCCACCCCCGCCACCGCCGCCGACCGACCAACCGTCCAACCACTCCCCGCCAACCTCGAAGCCATCCGGGCCGCCGAGGCGACCGCCCTCTACGGCAGCCCGGCGATCCGCCCGATCGAACAACGGCGTACCGCACTGATCACCATGGGCGACAGCGAGATCTCCGGTGAGGGGGTCGGCAACTACGTCCCCGGCACCCACCAGGACGGCAACTGGTGCGACCGCTCGTACGACCAGGCGGTCTTCCGTGCCGGCATCACGTCGGACGCGCAGTACAACATCGCCTGCTCCGGTGCCACCCCCTGGAACCTGATCGCCGGCGGCCCGACCCAGCACAACGAGCTGAACCAGGGCGACCACCTGGGCATCAAGGCGCGCAACACGCACGTGAAGCTGATCTGGGTGGTGGTCGGCGCGAACGGTGACGGCACCATCCAGTTCGGTCCGGTCGCCACCGACTGCGCCGTCCGCCGGGTCTTCTTCCAGGGCGCCTGCTACCCCGCCTACACCGACCAGTGGACGATCCGCACCGACGGCAGCCGGCAGGCGGTGGAGTCGGCGCTGAACGACATCCGGCAGACCATGACCAACGCCGGCTACCTGCGGTCGGACTACGAACTGGTGCTGATGTCGTACCCGAGCCCCGGCAGCCCCGACGTGGAGGACAACCCCAACTTCCCCGGCTGGTACTCCGGCGGTTGTCTGCTCTACCTGGCCGACGCGGCGTTCGCCCGGAACAAGGCGGTGCCGATGTTCGAGTCGGCGCTGCGCTCGGCCGCGGCGAACACCGGAACCCGCTACCTGGACGCCAGCCGGCTCTTCCACGGGCACGAGGTGTGCACCGACAACACCTCGGTGCGCGGGCTCTTCATTGAGGTCGGCATCTGGAACGAGAACGCCGCCCGGCAGTCGTTCCACCCCAACGCCCGCGGACACGGCATGTTCGCCCAGTGCATCACCCAGTTCTGGAACTCCGGGCAGACGCGGGCGAGCTGCGTCGACCCGGCCAGCACCGGCGGTGGCGTGCTCTACCCGGGTCTGCTGGAGTTCAAGCAACTGCGCAACCTGGCCACCGGCACCTGTGTCGACGGCAAGGGGTACGACTCCCGCAACGGCACCGCGCAGCAGCCGTACTCCTGCCACGGTGGGCGCAACCAGGGCTTCTGGTACGACTCGGCCCGGCGGTCGTTGCACTCGGAGCTGTCCCACGACCGTTGCCTGGACGTCGCCAACAGCTCGATGACAGCCGGAACCGCTGTCAACATCTACGACTGCAACGGCACCGGCGCGCAGCAGTTCGTCTTCTCCGGCAACCAGATCAGACCGGCCGCCGCGAGCAACCTCTGCGTGGCGTTCGACAACCCGCTGCTGGGTAGCTCCCGCCTGCGGTTGGCGAACTGCGGAAGCAGCACCCGTCAGCAGTGGTCGTTCGAAGCCCGTACCGCCGCCAACCCGGTCGGCTACGGTCACGACGACTTCATCGGCTCCCGCGTCTACTGACGAGTTCGCGTCTGCTGACGGGGGAAGGGGCCCTGGCCGATGTCAGGGCCCCTTCGCTCACTTGGCGCGGGGAACGAGGATGAGCCGGGCCACGCCCTTGTCGCCGTCCTTCGCGCCGGCGACGCCGAGCGTCGCGCCGACCTTCACCTCGCTCGGCTGCACCGTGGCCCGCCGCTCGACCACCCGCAGGTCGTCGCCGAAGGTCCAGGTCATCGTGAAGCCGTCGGTGGACTTGACGGTCATCGAGTCGCCGTCGATCGCTGTCACCTCGCCGCGCTGCACGGCGACGGTCTGCGTACCGCCGTCCTTCGTCTTCACCACCGCCTCACCGTGCAGGGTGTTCTTACGCAGCAGCACGCGGGCCTGGCGGCGCTTGCGCCACTCCTCACCGCGCTTCTCCCGGGCCTTCTCCTTCGCGCTGGGGGACGAACCCGGCGTCGGCGTGGCCGGTGCGGCGACGGTCAGCACGTCCAGGTCGTCGGCGTCGAAGCCCATCGCGGCCAGTGCCTGACCCTCGACTCCCATGGCGGCGGCGACCTCGACGGCGACATCCCGCGCGGGCTGGCTGGCCACCTCGGCCGCGCCGCAGCCGCTGACGCCGAGCGCGACCGCCGCGAGCAGTGCCGTGGTGCCGGTGGCGATACCCCAACGTGGCATGACTCTCCCTCTCTGTCAGTGGAGCCCTCAGCCTTCCCCGGAACGACGAGCGGAGCGTCAGGCCGATGTTCGAGTCAGGTAAGGATCACCGGGCAGCCGGACGGTGAAGGCGGCACCGCCCTCCGGCGCGTGCCCGGCGGCGATCTCCCCGCCCAACCGGCGGACCAGCCCGGCGGCCAGCGCCAACCCCAGCCCGCTGCCCACCTTGCGCACCCCCCGGTAACGCTCGTGCAGCGCACCGCGTTCGAAGGCCACCGCCAGGTCGTCGTCGGTGAAGCCGGGCCCGCCGTCGCGGACCTCGAACACGCCGCCGTGCGCCGGGTCCGCGCCGGCCGACCGGACCGCGAGCACCACCGGCGACCCCGGGGGTACGACCCGCAGCGCGTTCTCCAGCAGCCCGTCCAGGACCTGCCGGATCCTCCCCGGATCGGTGTACGCGGGTACCGGCTGACCGGGCGTCTCCACCCGGAATGGCACGCCCACCGCCGCGCACCGACCGGACCAGGTCGGCTGCGCGTCCACTGCCAGTTGAGTCAGGTCCACCGGCACCGGTTCCAGGGGAAAGTCGGCGGCCTCCAGCCGGGCCAGTGCCAACAGGTCGCCGATCAGCCGGTCCAGGTGCTGGGCCTCGGCCAGCATCGTCCGACCGGTGTCCACCGTGTCGTCGGCGCCGAGCACCCCGTCGGCGAGCGCCTCGGCGTACCCCCGGATCGCGGTCAGCGGGGTGCGTAGCTCGTGCGAGACGGAGAGCAGGAACTCCCGCTGTCGGCCCTCGCTGGTGGCCAGAGCGGCAGCCAGACCGTTCAACGCCTCGGCCAGGTCGGCGACCTCGTCCGGCGACTCGACCGGCACCCGGACGGCCCGGTCACCGGCGCGCAGCCGGGCGGCTGCGGTGGCCGCGACCCGGATCGGCCGGGCCAGCCGACGGGCCAGCAGCAGCCCGGCCACCACACCGGCGGTCAACCCGGCCAGCAGCGGCAACCAGAGACTGAGCAGCACCCGGGCCCACAGCCCGTTGGCCAGCGGACGGGAGAGCACCACCCCGTTGCCGCCGGGCAGGGCCCGACCCTCGACCAGGGCCCGCTCACCGTTGACGGAGCGGCGGGCCGACACGTTGCGGCCCTGCCCGATCCGCTGCACCACCCGGGGTGGCAGACCCGCCCGGTCGACCGCCCCACGGCGGATCAGGTACGCGTCGATGCCCTGGTCGCGCAGTTGTTGGATGAGCCGTTCCTCGTCGGCGCTGCGCCCCCGGTCGAGGCGGGTCCGCAGCACCTCGGCGGCGAGTCGGGCCTGGGCGGCGAGCGCTTCCTGCTCGCTCCGCTCCGCGCCCCGGATCGCCAACGGCACCGCGACGATGGCGGTGACCAGCACCGACACCAGGGCCACCGCGCAGGTGACGAGCACCGCGCGGGCGGTCAGCGTACGGCCGGGTCGGCCTCGTCGGGGTGCGGTGGGTGGGGCGCCGACCACCGGCAGGGCCATGGTCGGCGACTCGACGTGCCGGGGGTGGTCAGGCATCTACCGCGTACCCGACGCCGCGATGGGTCCGGATCACGCTCGCCGGGCCGAGCTTCGCCCGCACCTGGGCGACGTGCACGTCCACCGTCCGGGTGCCGGCGTGCGCCGCGTAGCCCCAGACTCCGGCCAGCAGCTCCTCCCGGGTGAAGACCCGGCCGGGCCGGGCCATCAGGTGGGCCAGCAGGTCGAACTCGGTGGAGGTGAGCTGCACCGGGGCACCGGCGGCGGTGACCGTGCGGCGGGCCGGGTCGAGGGTCACCGGGCCGACGACACGTGGGCGGTCCGCGCCCTCCGGGCCGCCGGCGGATCGGCGCAGCACCGCGCGGACGCGGGCGACCAGTTCCCGAGGGCTGAACGGCTTGGTGACGTAGTCGTCGGCACCCAACTCCAGGCCGACGATCCGGTCCACCTCGTCGTCACGGGCGGTGAGGAAGATGACAGGGGTCCAGTCGCCGGCCTCGCGCAGCCGGCGGCAGATCTCGGTGCCGGGCAGACCCGGCAGCGCGATGTCCAGGACGCAGGCCACCGGGCGCATCCGGCGAGCAGCGCTCAGACCGGCCTCGCCGTCACGTTCCAGGTGGACGCCGAACCCGTCCCGGGTCAGGTAGAGCCGGACCAGGTCGGCGATGGCCGGCTCGTCCTCCACGACGAGGACGAGCCCGCGATGCGGTGGTTCGACGGTCACCGGCCCATGATTGCCGACCGCGCAGGCTCGGCGCGATCGGTGTGTGTTCGAGTTCGGTAAAGGCGGGGCGACGCCCGCTCGGGGTCAGCTCACCAGGACGGAGCGAACAGCCCGGGCCGGGCGGCGGCCGGCGCGTCACCGATGCTGGCGACGACCCGCGCGCCGGGCGGCCGCAGGCGGGTCCGGAACGCCTGGTTGAGCAACGCGTCGAGCTGCCAGACCTGCTTCGGGTGACTGGTCCGGATCAGGAACCGCTCACGGATCCCGTCGATCGCGGTGGCCGCCATCTCGACCGACTGCAGCCGCGGGTCCGGGCTCCAGGTGACGTTGCTCAGCTCCCGCAACTCGGTGTTGAGATGCAGGCGCAGTCGGTGCAGGAGGCGGGTCTGCTGGGTCACCACCAGGCGGCGGTGCGTGAGTAGCAACAGGTAGTCGCCGGTGACCGGTCGGTCGGGGCGGCTGCAACGGGTGACCAGGATGGTGGCGTCACCGGAGCCGACGCAGCGCCGGAAGACCGGCATGTGCCGGCTCACCGTCTGCACGGCCAGGCCAGCCTCAGCGGCGGCCGGGAGGAACGTTCGGGAGAAGACGTCCATGACCTGCCCAACGACGTCCCCAGCAGGGTGACGTGGGTCACCCGGATTTTTTGGAAGTTCCACGCCGCCTGTCGCACTGCCTGTCCGACTTCCGACTCGGACGGATCATGGTCAGGAGTTCGGCTGAAGTGGACTGGCGGCGAACAGCTCCTCCAGCCACCCCGGGACCGCGTCGGCGTACTCGGCGCGGGACTCCTCGGCGGTGTCCAGCGCCCGACGCCAGGACAGCGACCGGCTCACCGGACCCAGGCCGATAGCGAGGTCGGCGGCCTCCACGAGGGTCCGCCGGTCGTACCGGTCGGTCCACACCTCCAGGTACGCGTCGCGCAACCGCACCAGCTGGGCGTCGTCGGGGGCAAGCTTCCCGGCGTGCCCGACGCTGCGCAGGGTCACCAGCAGCGTGCCGAACGGGTGCGCCACGGAGGCGTCGCCCCAGTCGAAGTACCGGTACCCGGCCGCGCCGGCGAAGACGTTGCCGTCGTGCAGGTCGTCGTGTTGCACGGTCGCCGCGATGCCGAGGTCGGCGAGCCGGCGGCACCGCTGCGCGTACGCCGGCAGCTCGGCCCGCAACCGCTCGTGCACCTCCGGACGGAGCCCACCCTCGGCACCGAGCAGCAGCGCCTCGTGATCGTCGAGCAGCTCGGCGAAGAGACCGGCCAGCACCTCCGGACGCTGATCCGGCACGCCGGAGGCGACCAGCTCGTCGGCGCGCGACGCGCTCGCCAGTTGCAGCGCCGCGTACCCGGGCAGCGCCCGCTCCCAGTGCGCCAGGTCGGGGTCGCGCGCCAGCACGTCGCGCAACGACTCGCCGCCGTCGGGTAGCAGCGACCAGCCCTGCGCCGGGTCCACCGCGATCGGCGTGAGCACCCGGTCGGGCGTCAACTCGGCGAGCGCCGCGATCAGGACCGCCTCGTGCACGGTGCCCGGGTTGTTGGCTTTGAACCAGACCGGGCCGTCATCGGTGGGCACCCGCCACACCAGCGACCAAGGCCGCAGCCTCGGCTCCACCGGCCCGGTCACCCGTCGGCCGGCCCGGCTGAGCTGCGCGTCGACCCAGGACCGGGCCCGCACCTGCCACTGCTCGCTGGACCAGTCGGGGTCACGCTCACCGGCGATCGTCGTCACGCTGGGCACCCTAGGCCGTCTTACCGACGTTGGGGACCGCTTTTCCGGCCGGCACGTCGCGGCGTCCCATCGAAGGCCGATTGCGCACTCTGCGAGATGCGACGGGACCACCCTGAGCGACATCATCGCTGCGCATAGTCACGTGCGAATCGGCCCGGGGAGTAGAGCTATGACGGAAACGCCGACCACAGGCACCCGAGACTTCGCGGGACCCCTCGTCGCCGAGCGTCCACACCGCAACGGCGTCATCATCGCGGTGAGCGTGGCGGCCGGAGTCCTGCTGGCCGTGCTCTGGTCCTACGAGTTCGTCGACTCGGTCATCGGTGACAGCGTCGCCAGCGGGCTCCTCGGTCACGACGCGAAGGCGACGGCGATCTCCGGTACCGCCGCCGGCCTGGTGTTCGCATTCGTGTCGGGCCTCGCTGGCACCTTCACCGCGTGCAACATCGCGATGCTCGCGTCCATCGGGCCGCTCGGCGCGGCAAGCGGTGGCAACGGCGACCGACTCCGGCTGCTGTTGCGGCCGGTCGGCTACCTCACCCTGGGCATGGTCGCCGTCGCTGCGGTGTACGGGTTCGTCGGAGTCCTCCTGGGCGACCGGCTCCCCCAGTTGTCCACCGAGACCGCCGGTGGAGTGCCGGTACGCATCATCCAGTCGTCAGTGGTGTTCGGTGTCATCGGACTGGCCCTCATCTACCTCGGGCTGGCCGCGATCGGGACGGTGCGGGACGTGTTCGACGACCGACCGGTCGCGCGGGTGATCACTCTCGGCGCGCTCATCGGCGGCTTCCTCATCGGCCGGCCGTACCCGCTGTTCAACAAGTTGTTCCACTGGGCGGTCGACAGCGGCAACCCGCTTTACGGTTCGGCCGCGTTCGTTCTGCAGTCCCTCGGCAACATCGTGGTGGTCACCGCGCTGTTCGCACTGCTGATCATGCTCACCCGCGGCCGGTTCATCGGCTGGCTCGCCGCCGACGTGCGGCGCAGCATGGTGCTCAGCGGCGCCCTGCTCATCGCCCTCGGGGTCTTCACAGTCGTGTACTGGGACGTCCGGGTGCCCTCGATCTTCGGCTTCGGCTGGTTCCCCACCATGTTCTACAACCACTGACGCCGGTCCGGACCTGCGGCCCGCGGCGAAGACGGCACGTTCGAAGATGCTCCGGCACGTCAGGTCCCCGATGCTGTTCGGATGACTGGCGCGGCAGACCCGAACCGGTGGAGTGTGGCCAACACGGCACTGCGAACGGCAACCGACCGGTTCACCGACCTGGTGACCGCCGCGCCCTCGCCCGTCGTCATGGCGACCGCCGACTGGACAGTGGCCGACACGCTGGCCCACGTGGTGTCGATCGCGATGTTGTACGTGTCGAGACTGGAGGGCACCGAGGTCCCCATCCGGGTGCCGGGGCTGGAGGACCTGCTCGCCACCACGAACGTGGACACGGTGGCCGACGTCAATGCCCACGTGCTCGCCCACTTCACCGAACGCGATCCGCAGGTGCTGCTGACGCAGCTGAACACCATGGTCGACCGCCTCCTGGCGACGTCGGCCGATCCGCGATCGACGGTGAGTTGGTTGGGCAACGCGCGGGTGACGGTCGGCGGCCTGTTCGCC
This sequence comes from Micromonospora sp. NPDC047753, assembly GCF_040642735.1. Lineage (NCBI taxonomy): Bacteria > Bacillati > Actinomycetota > Actinomycetes > Micromonosporales > Micromonosporaceae > Micromonospora > Micromonospora sp. NPDC047753. The sequence continues at coordinate 12,151 of NZ_JBEYSL010000043.1, forward strand.
CATCTGACCAACGAGCTGCTGGTGCACGGCTGGGACATCGCCCGGGCGCTCCGCCGGGCGTGGCCGATGCCGGACGAGCACGCCGCGCTCTACTGGGACCTGTTCATGTTCGACATGCTGCGCGACACGTACGGGGTGCTGCTCAACACCGAACTGCCGACGCCCCGGCACGATGTGTCGGTGCAGTTCCGCTCACGGTACGTACCGACGACGACGCTGACCCTGGGCGACCGCCGGGTGTGGATCGCGGCTCCCGACGCCCCGTTCGACGCGAGCGTGACGTTCCGCCCCGCCCGGTTCAACCTGATGATGTTCGGCCGGATCAGCATCGCGCAGGCGGTGCTGCGGCGCGACGTCGTCATCGGTGGGCCGAGGCCGTGGCGACTGCCCGCGTTCCTCCGGGTCGTGCACATGCCCAACGGTCGGCTCGCGCCCCCACCAGCATCCCGGCGGGAGTGACCGGTGTGTGGCGGTGCCCTCAGACCAGCTCGACGATTGTGGCGTTGGCCATGCCGCCGCCCTCGCACATGGTCTGAAGGCCGTAGCGGATGCCGTTGTCCCGCATGTGCTGGAGCATGGTCGTCATGATCCGGGCACCGGAGCCGCCGAGCGGGTGGCCGAGGGCGATCGCCCCGCCACGCGGGTTGAGCCGCTCCGGGTCCGCCTCGGTCTCCGCCAGCCAGGCCAGCGGCACCGGGGCGAACGCCTCGTTCACCTCGTACACCCCGATCTCCTCGATGCCCAGCCCCGCGCGGCGCAGCGCCTTCGCGGTGGCCGGGATGGGTGCGGTGAGCATGGTGACCGGGTCGTCGGCGGCGACCACTGCGGTGTGGATCCGGGCCAACGGGCGCAGGCCGTGTCGGCTGGCCCAGTCGGAGGTGGTCACCGCGAGGGCCGCGGCGCCGTCGGAGATCTGGGACGCGGAACCGGCGGTCACCACGCCGTCGGCGCGGAACGGGGTGGCGAGCTCACCCAGCTTTTCCAGGGAGGTCTCCCGGCGGATGCCCTCGTCGGCGGCGAACTTGCCGCCGTCGGCGAGCGGCACCGGGGTCAGCTCCGGGTCGAACGCGCCGGCGTCCTGCGCGGCTGCCGCCTTCTCGTGGCTGGCCAGCGCGAACTCGTCCAGCTGGGTACGCGAGAGACGCCACCGTTGGGCGATCAGCTCGGCCCCGACCCCCTGGTTGAACGGCAGCGGCGCGTCGTCGGCGAAGCCCTCGACGCCCCGGTAACGGGCGCGCAGCTGGTCGCTGAACGGCATGCCGCCGGCCACACTGGAGCCCATCGGCACCCGGGTCATCGACTCGACGCCGCCGGCGACCACCAGGTCGGCCTGACCGGAGAGCACCGTCGCGGCGGCGAAGTGCAGGGCCTGCTGGCTGGAGCCGCACTGCCGGTCGAGCGTCGTGCCGGGGACCGTCTCGGGCCAGCCGGCGGCGAGCACACCGTTGCGGGCGATGTTCCACGACTGCTCGCCGACCTGGGACACGCAGCCCCAGAAGACATCGTCGACCTGGGCCGGGTCGAGCCCGGTGCGCTCGGCGAGGGCGCGCAGCACGTGCGCCGAGAGGTCGACCGGGTGGACGCCGGCGAGGCTGCCCTTGCGGCGTCCGACCGGGGTACGAACCGCGCCGACGATGACCGCGTCACTCATGTTTACTCCCCGGTAACTTGGGCTGCCCCGATCCTACGTCGTCCATCGACCCTCCGGCGTCGATCATGGACTTGTGGTGGGCAGAAGCTCCCGTTTCGCACCATATTTGGGGCACCACAACTGCATGATCGACCCGCGCGGGGGCGGCGATTCGGCTTACCGCTGGCATGCTGGGCGGGTGACTGAGACCTCCCCGGCCCGGCAGTGGCGAGTGCCGGCGAGCCTGCCGGCGGCGAAACTGGCCGGTGTGGTTCTGCTCATCGCGCTCGGTCTGCTCTTCGCCGACGGCGACCCGGTCCGGCTGGCACTGGCCGTCCTGGCCGCCGCCGCGCTGGCCGGCTGGGCGGTACGTGACCTGGTCGCGCCGGTCCGGTTGGCGGTGGACCCGGCCGGGCTCACCGTCATCCACGGCTACGCCGGCCGGCGGCTGCTGCCCTGGTCGACGGTCGAGGCGATCGCCGTCGACCGGCGGCCCCGCCTCGGGCTCACCAGCGAAACCCTGGAGATCGACGCGGGCAACTCGCTGCATCTGTTCGGCCGGTACGACCTGGGGGCCACCCCGGAAGAGGTGGCCGCCGCACTGCGCGCCGCCCGCCCTGCCAGGTGAGCAGTGCGGCGGTCTGTCAGGTGAGCAGTGCGGCGGTCCGGAAGAGCACCAGCGCGAGCAGGATCAGCAGGATCAGCGCCCCACCGGTGACCTGCACCAGCGTGCGCCGACCACGTGGCGCGTACGCGAGCACCAACGCCATCAGCGCGCCGACCACCAGGCCGCCCAGGTGCCCGGGGATCGAGATGCCCGGCACAGCCAGCGTGAACACCAGGTTGATCACCAGGATCGGGATGATCCGGGAGATGTCCCGGCCCAACCTGCGCTCGATGATGATCAGCGCGGCGAAGAGACCGAACACGGCCGTCGACGCGCCGACGGTGGCCGCCCGTGGGCTGCTGAACAGGTAGGCGGCCACGTTGCCGCCGAGGCCCGCGATCAGGTAGAGCGCGGCGAACCGCACCCGCCCGAGGTTGGCCTCCAACGACCGGCCGAGCACCCACAGCGCCCACATGTTGAGCAGCAGGTGAAGTACGCCATAGTGCAGGAACATCGCCGTGACCAGCCGGTACCACTGGCCCTCGGCGATCCCGCCCAGCGTGTAGTCGGAGAGGTAGGCCCGGCCGAGCACCGCACCCCACTCGGTCAGCGGCGTGCTGCCACCCATCAGGCCGCCGAAGCCGGAACCGCCGACCGCCGCGTCCCCGCCCCGGGCGGAGGCGATGGAGGCCAGCAGGAACAGCACGTTCACGGCGATCAGCGCCTTGGTGACATAGCCGTGCCGGCCGGCCGTACCGCCGCCGAAGGCGGTACGCGCCGGCCGGACACTGCGACGTCCCTCGTCGACGCACTCCGGGCACTGGTGCCCGACGGACGCCTCTCGCATGCAGTCCGGACAGATCGGCCGGTCGCAGCGGGCGCACCGGACGTAGGTCTCCCGGCCGGGGTGCCGGTAGCAGACCGGGGTGGTCGGTGGAGACTCGCTCACCGGGCCGACCCTCCGTCCGCCACCGCACGGTCCACCGGCACCGGCCGTGCTCCGGAGCGCTCAATCATGCGAGCAAAGGTACCTCGCCGGTCGCTCAGGAAGCGGACCGCTCGATCTCGACCCGCTCGATGACGACGTCCTGGAGCGGACGGTCGCTCGGACCGGTCGGGGTGTTCGCGATCGAATCCACGATCTTCACCGACTGCTCGTCGGCGACCTGGCCGAAGATCGTGTGCCGGTTGTTGAGGTGCGGCGTCGGGGACACCGTGATGAAGAACTGCGAACCGTTGGTGCCCGGTCCGGCGTTCGCCATCGCCAGCAGGTACGGACGGTCGAACCGCAGCTCCGGGTGGAACTCGTCGGCGAACTTGTAGCCCGGGCCGCCCCGGCCGGTGCCGGTCGGGTCGCCCATCTGGACCATGAAACCGCTGATCACCCGGTGCGAGATGGTGCCGTCGTAGTACGGACCACTGCCCGGCTGACCGGTGCGCGGGTCGGTGTACTCACGGTTGCCCTCGGCCAGGTCGACGAAGTTGCGGACGGTCTTCGGCGCGTGGTTGGGGAAGAGCTCCAGCCGGATCGGGCCAGCGTTGGTGTGCAGGGTGGCGTAGACAGCCTCGGCCACGGGTACTCCTCACTCGTTGGTCAGTTCCATGCGGATCCTCCCATGTGCCCGATCTGGCATCGCGGAGGCATCCGAAGGTGGAGGATGACGAAGGAACAACTCCCAGGAGGTAGGACCGTGTTTGGATTCGGGCGGCGTAAGTCCCAGGGGCAGTTGGCGAAGGCCGAGCTGAACCAGAGCATCAGCCACCTGATGCTGGCAGCCAACCACGCCGCGAAGGGCGCTGGCGCGACCGTCGGCCCGCGGGTCCAGGTGGCCCGAGGTTACGTCGCACCGACCGCCGCGAAGGTACGCGACCGCGCGTCGACCGGCTGGGGGACGACTCTCACCACGCTGGCACCGCTGGCGGCGGCTGCTCGTGACGGCGCCGCGCAGGCAGGGCCGCTGACCAGGAAGGCCAAGTCGAAGACCATGCGGATCACCGGTAAGAAGAAGCAGCCGCGTCGTCGCGGCTCGATGATGACCGGCCTGTTGGCGGCGGGTGCCATCGCCGGCCTGGCCGGCGCGGTCGCGCTGCGTCGCCGTCGGGAGCAGCAGGAGTGGGCCGAGTACGACCCGACCCGCAGCACCCTGGAGCCCATGCGCGACGAGGTCGACTCGATCGAGGTGCGTACGCCGTCCGCCGCCCGGGGCTCAGACGGGTCCGCCATGTCCGGCGCGGCGGGGATGACCGGCGCGGGCAGCTCGGCGGTGGCCGGCGGCTCCAGCGCCAGCACCACCGCCCCGGCCAAGCAGACCGGTGTCCGCCCGACCGACAAGGTCCCGTCGGTCGCCGAGGGTGCCACCGACGTCTCCGGTCGGCCGACCGACGACCTCACCAAGGCGCTGGGCAAGGACACGGCCCGCACCAACGGCCGCCGCTGAGCTCAACAGCAGCGCATCGGAGCGCCGGCGAGTGGTCACCCACTCGTCGGCGCTTCCGCGTGCGCGGCGCTGTCGCCGGTTCAGAGCCAGCCGTTGCGGCGGAACCAGCGGTAGAGGGCCAGTGAGACGCCGAGCATGAGGGCGAGCGCCACCGGATAGCCGTACGTCATCTTCAGCTCGGGCATGTTGTCGAAGTTCATGCCCTCGACGCCGGCGATGGAGGTCCAGACCGCGGCGATGGCCGCCCACGCGGCGATCTTGCGCATGTCGTTGTTCTGGTCGACGGTGACCTGGGCCAGCCGCGCCTGGAGGATCGAGTTCAGCAGGTCGTCGTAGGAGTTCACCTGCTCGACGGTGCGGCTCAGGTGGTCCTGCACGTCCCGGAAGTACTTGCGGATCTCCTTCGGCACGTCCCGGTTGACCTGGGAGGTCAGCGTCATCAGCGGCCGTTGCAACGGCACCACCGCCCGCTTGAACTCGACCAGCTCCCGCTTCATCTGGTAGATCCGCTGGATCCGCCCGTGGCCCTGCCGGTCGAAGACCTCCGCCTCCAGCACGTCCAGGTCGTCCTCGATCTGCTCGGCCACCTCCAGATAGAGGTCGACCACCCGGTCGGTCACCCCGTACGCCACCGCCCACGGGCCGTGCAGCAGCAACTCCTGCTTGGTCTCCAGGTCGGCGCGGATCGGGGCGAGCCGGCAGGCGTCGCCGTGCCGGACGCTGATCACGAAGTTCGGGCCGATGAAGAGCATCACCTGCCCGGTCTCCACCACCTCGGAGTTCTCGGTCAGCTCGGTGTGCTCGCAGTAGCGGGCGGTGCGCAGCACCAGGAAGACGACGTCGCCGAACCGCTCCAGCTTGGGGCGCTGCTCGGCCTTGACCGCGTCCTCGACCGCCAGCTCGTGCAGGCCGTAGGTCTCCGCGATGGCGGTCATCTCGGCCAGCTCCGGCTGGTGCAGACCGATCCAGACGAAGCCGTGCTCCTCGCGGCGGGCAGCGGCCAACGCCTCCGCGTAGGTCCAGTCGCCGGGCTGCCGCTTGCCGTCGACGTAGAGCGCGCAGTCGACCACAGCGCTGCGGCCGGTGCCCGTACCCGTCGGGGCCGGCGCGGGCGGCGAGCCGTCGGCGTTGAGGATCCGGGTCATCGCCCGGACCGGGGAGGGCCACGCCCGAGGTCGCAGCACCCGACCGGTGGTCGACGCTGCCGTCCGGTCCCGCTCTGTCCGATCCGTCATCGCGTCACCTCCCGCGCTCAGTCAGCGGCTTGCAGGCTACGCCGATCGCGGTCGAAGACCGGTGTGACGGCGGTCGCGGTCGAAGACCGGTGTGACGGCGGTCGCGTGGGGGCGGCGCCGGGCGGGCCGGGCCGCATCGGGGGGTGTGCGGGGGACGACACGGCCCACCCGGCACCTGTGGGGGCGGGAGGTTGTGCTGCCGCGTCGACCCAGCGGGACCGAGCCCGGAGGCCGGCGGTGAACACCGCAACTCGCGGGGTGACGCTCGCAGCATTGTGGGCCAGCCGGCCGCCCGGAGGGGAGCCCCGGGACGGCCGGCATCGTCGTTCTGTCAGGAACCCGACAGTTGAGTCAGCTGCGGACGGCCTCGACGGCCGAGGCGAGCCGCCGGACGCCCTCGTCGATCCGATCGGCGGTCACCGCCGAGAAGGCCAGCCGGAGAGCGTGCCGCCCGCCGTCCAGCACGAAGTCACTGCCCTTGACCACGGCGACCCCGCGCTCGGCCGCCGCCGGGGCGAGCCGGTCGACCAGCACGTCCTCCGGGAACTCCACCCAGAGGAAGTAGCCGCCGTCGGGCTCCACGAACCGCGCCTGCGGCAGGTGCCGGCGCAACGACTCGGCGAGCACCTGGGCCCGCTCGCCGAGCGCCGCCCGAACCGTCTCGATCGAGCGGTCGATGTCACCGGAGACGCAGAACTGGTGCACGATCGCCTGGGACACCATCCCGGGGGAGATGTAGAGGCTCGTCGCGTTCTTCGCGATGGAGGCGATCAGGTCGGCCGGGCCGACCAGGTAACCGACCCGCACACCCGGGCACACCGTCTTGGTGAAGCTCGACGCGTGCACCACCACGTTGCGGGTGTCCAGCGAGAGCATCGACGGCAGCGCCTCGCCACGGAAGCGGACGTCCGCGTACGGGTCGTCCTCGAAGATCGTGAACTCGTACTCGGCGGCCAGGTCGAGCAGCTCCCGGCGCTTCTCCAGGGACAGCGTCATGCCGGCCGGGTTCTGGTAGTTCGGGATGACGTGCGCGAGCCGGGGGCGGACCCCGGACTCCAGCAGCTTGCGCAGCTCGGCAGTGTCCAGCCCGTCCGGTTGGACGGCGACGCTGTGCAGCTCACTGCCCATCCGCTGGAGGTTGAGCAGCGTCCGGTCGTACGTCGGGCGCTCCACCACCACCGCGTCGCCCGGGCGGACCAGGTGGTCGAAGAGGAACGCGTCGGCCTGAAGCGACCCATTGGTGACCAGCACCTGGTCGGCCTCGACCCCGTGCTTCTCGGCGATCCACTTCCGCAGCGGAAGGTACCCGACGGAGGTGCCGTACGCCGTCACCCCCGCGGGGTCGGCGTCGAAGGCGCGGACGGCGGCGGCCTTGAGCCCCTCGACATCGACGATGTCCAGGGAGGGAGCCCCACGGGCAAAGGAGATCAACTGCTCGGCGGTCATGGATATTGAGCGTACGGGCGACGGCGGGGGACACGCGGTCGGCACGGCGATGTCCGCATCCTGAGCCACCGGGTCGGGTGACGGCACTCCACCGGTCGGCGGCAGATCAGACCGGAAGGGCGAGCGCGTCGTGCTGCGCACCCCGGGAAAGTCCCTCCAGCTGCACCCCGAGCGCGTCGAGGAGCTGACTCCAGTCGAAGTAGGAGCGCCAGGCGGTGATCCGACCCTTACGGGCCCGGACCACGTCGGCCACCTCCCAGCTCACCAGCCGGCCGGTCGGCGCGACGGTGCCGTACGGCGAATGCAGGGTGCCGGTGTGGGTGCCGGTCAGCCGCAGCTCGACAGCGGCGCCCCCGCCGGTGCGGACCGCGCCCATCGGGTCGACTCGCAGATCCGGGAAGGCGCCGGTCCAGGTGCGCAGCAGGGCAGGCAGCTCGATCGGACGGACCGTCACGCCCGGCATGGCGTAGAACGCCTCGGGGGCGTAGAGATCCGGCAGCCGGGCCACGTCCCGACGCAGGAGCATTGCGTACTGCTGCTCGACCAGCCGCTCCGCGTCACGCATCGGGACCTCCCCCACGGGCCACGGCATCTCCGCGCCCGCAAGGGATGTCTACCCATCGATCCGGCCCCGCACACCACCCCCGGTCAGGTGGTGGCGACCGCCTGGCTCTCCGACCAGACCCGCATGATGTCCCGCACGGAGATCACGCCGGCCACCTCCCGGCCGTCCAGCACCACCAGGTGCCGGAATCCGCCCCGGGCCATCGCGGCGGCGGCCTCGGCCACCGTCCACTCCGGCCCCGCGTAGACCACGTCCCAGGTCAGGTGCGCGCCGGTGCGTTCCACGTCGCAGTCCAGACCGGCACCAATGGCCTTCAACACGTCACGTTCGGTCATGATCCCCACGCCCTCGGAATCCGGGTCGATCACGACCGCCGACCCGACACCGCGGGCCGACATCATCCGGGCCGCCTGGCGGAGCGTGTGCTCCGGACCGACGACGAGGACCTGGCTGGACATCGCATCCCGTACCTGCATCACACATCACCCCTTTGGGACGGTGGCATTCGGTACGGACATGGTGGTCGGTGGATGTTTCCGGGACAAGAGCGGCATCGCACAAGCTGCGGACGCTGGCTACTGTCGGATGGTGTCCACCGAGCCCCTGCGCTGCGCCGGCGCGCTGATCGTCGACCATGACGGCCGCATCTTCTTTCAGCGCCGCTCACCACACCGACGCCTGTTTCCCAACTGTTGGGACATCGTCGGCGGCCACGTGGAGCCCGGTGAGGACATCGACGAGGCGTTGCGCCGGGAGATCACCGAGGAGACCGGCTGGGTCCTCTCACACGTCCTGGGCCAGGTGGGCGAGTACAGCTACGTCGGCGACGACGGCCTGGCCCGGACCGAGTACGACTTCCTGGTCCGCGTCGACGGTGACCTCGACCGCCCGATGCTGGAGGCCGGCAAGCACACCGAGTACCGCTGGCTGGCCGAGCACGAGGTGACGGTGCTCGACGAGCACCGCGACGTCAACGACGGGCTGATCCGGCGGATCGCGGAGGAGGGCTTCGCCGTCCTGCGGTCGATCGGTCTGTGAACGCCATCGACCTGGCGCCCCACCGGATCGCCGGGCTGCTCGCACCGGCCGTGGACCGCACCTTCCGCGCCGGCATCCTGGCCGGCCGGGACGGCGGTGGCGCCGAGTTGTCCCAGCGCTACGGCGGCATCACCGCCACCGGCTTCCTGGTCGACCTGCGCACCCGGCTGGCCGCACCCGGTGGCACCGTCGACGGGCAGGGGTTCGCGGCCATCACCCGCTACCAGGACCCGGTCGCCTGCCGGCGGAGCGTGGACAAGCAGGTGGCCCACGGGATGATCTACCGCGGCCCGGACGGCTCCCTGTCCGCCACCGAGCGGGGCGCGGCGTTCCTCGCCGAGCTGTACCAGGTGCACGCCGAGGTCACCGAGGAGTTGTGGGCCGGCCACGACGACCGGGTGGCCCGGCTGGTGTCCATGCTCGGCCGACTGCTGTCGTACGCACTCGTGCTGGCCGACGAGGAGACGAACCCGGTCGCCTCCTCGGCCTTCACCGCACTGGCACCCCCGTACGAGCCGGACGGCGCACCGTCGGGCGTGCTGCTGCTCAACCGGCTGGGCACGCTGCGACACCATCGGGCCGACGCGCACGCCGCCGCCTGGACCGCCGCCGGACACACCGCGTCGAGCATCGCCGCCCTGCCGGCCGGTCCCGAGCGACTCGCCATCGAACTGGAGACCGACCGGCGGGCCGCCGCCCCGTACGCCGCGCTCAGCGCGGAGGAGCGCCTGACCATGCTCGCCGACCTGGCGGCCTTGCCCGGCTGACCCGGTTGGCCGGAGCGGCGCACCCGGCCGGCGCTATCCTCCACCGGTGACCGGAGCAGGACTAGGGAGGATGTCGCGATGATCGGAATGGTGCTCGCGGCCGGAGCGGGACGACGGCTGCGCCCGTACACCGACACCCTGCCCAAGGCGTTGGTGCCGGTGGACGGCGAGACGACGATCCTGGACATCGCGCTGGGCAACCTTGCCGAGGTCGGTCTCACCGACATCGTGATCGTCGTCGGGTACGCGGCGGACGCGGTCGTCTCCCGCCAGGCGGAGCTGGAAAAGAAGTACGGGGTCACCCTCACCCTTGTGCACAACGACAAGGCCGAGGAGTGGAACAACGCCTACTCGCTCTGGCTGGCCCGGGAGTACTTCGCTCGCGGCGTGCTGCTGGTCAACGGGGACACCGTGCACCCGGTGAGCGTGGAGAAGACCCTGCTCGCCGAGCGTGGTCCGGGCATCCTGCTGGCCGTGGACACCCTCAAGCCGCTGGCCGAGGAGGAGATGAAGACCACCTTCGACGCCGCCGGCCAGCTCACCCGGATCACCAAGATCATGGACCCGGGCGAGGCGTACGGGGAGTACATCGGCGCGACACTGATCGAACCGCAGGTCGCCGACGCCCTCGCCGACGCGCTGGAGGCGACCTGGCGACGGGACCCGAACCTCTACTACGAGGACGGCTACCAGGAGTTCTCCGACCGGGGCGGGGAGGTGCGGGCGGCGCCGATCGGTGACGTCCTGTGGGTCGAGGTCGACAACCACGCCGACCTGGCCCGCGCGCGGGAGATCGCGTGCCGCTACTAGCTCGGAGCGTCCTCACCCCGCTGCACATCGACGTGCGACGCGGGGCGGTCGCCGACCTGGGCGCGATCCTGGCCGACGGGCGGATCTCCTCCGGGGGCGACGTCGCGGTGGTGGTCGGCCCGGGTCAGGGTGCCCAGATCGCGGAGCTGATCCGACCGTCGCTGCGCTCGGCGGACGTTTTCACCGTCTCCGGCGGGACACTGGACGCCGCCGACGACCTGGGCGGCAAACTCCGCGCCCGGTCCTACGACGCGGTGGTCGGCATCGGTGGCGGCAAGACCATCGACGTGGCCAAGTACGCGGCGACCCGCCGAGGGCTGCCGATGGTGTCGGTGGCGACCAGAGACGAATAGACAGAACGAAGGTACGGTTCCGCC
>NZ_JBEYSL010000044.1:0-22960 GCF_040642735.1 Micromonospora sp. NPDC047753
ACAGTCGCAGGTCCACGTCGGCGAGCCGGCGCGGCGTGGTGCCGAGCACGAAGAGCCCGCTGGAGGCGTTGTCGGCGACGGTGTCCACGATGGAGATGTCCCAGGCGGCGATCCGGGAGTCGACGATCTCGATCGCCGGCAGCACGTGGTCGACCGCGCGGATCAGGTCGACGGTGGTGAGCTGCGGGTTCGGGAGATCCTTGTCGAGCACGAACGCGATTTCCGCCTCGACCCGAGGCTGGAGCAGTCGGTCGATGGGCACCTCGACCCCGTCGCCGACCGCCATCGCGTCGGTCAGCATGCCGAAGTCCGGTTGGAACACCCCGAAGGTCTCCTGCACCGCCCGGGAGGTCAGCCCGATCTTCGCGCCGATCCGGCGTTCGCCGCGGCCCTGCCAGGCCCGCGCCTGGAGTTGCTGCACGCGGTACGCGGCCTCGACGTCGCCCTCCGGCAGCAGCCGGCCCCGAAGCGGCGCGCACGGCTTGCCGGTGCTGCGGGCGTCGGCCAGCTCCCGGTTGGCGGCCTCGATGTCAGCTTCCATGCCCGCTCCCTCGCTACGGCTCACGACAGGTCCACGCAGACGTTCGTGAGTTCGGAGTAGAAGTTCAGCGAGTGCACGCCGCCCTCGCGACCGATCCCGGACGCCTTCACCCCGCCGAACGGAGTACGCAGGTCCCGCAGGAACCAGGTGTTGACCCAGACGATGCCGGCGTCGAGCCGGGCACCGGCCCGGTGCGCGACGCCCACGTCCCGGGTCCACACGGTCGCCGCCAGGCCGTACTCGGTGCCGTTGGCGAGGGCGTACGCCTCGTCCTCGGTGTCGAACGGCGCGACGTGCACCACCGGGCCGAAGATCTCCTCGCGGTTGGTGCGGGCGTCCGGGCCGAGCCCGGTGAGCACCGTCGGCTGCACGTACGACCCGCCGTCGCGGGTGTCGCCGAAGGTGGGCGTACCGCCGCCGGTGAGCACCTCGGCGCCCTCGGACCGGGCCAGCTCGTACGCCCCGAGCACCTTCGCCCGGTGCTGGTGGGAGATCAGCGGCATGGTGGCGGTCGCCTCATCGGTCGGCCAGCCGTACGCCAGCTCGCCCGCCCGCTTCGCCAGTCGGGCGGTGAACTCCTCGAAGACTGGCCGCTGCACGTAGATGCGCTCGGTGCAGAGGCACACCTGACCGCCGTTGGTGAAGCTGGACCGCACCGAGCCGGCCACCGCGGCGTCCAGGTCGGCGTCTGCGAAGACCAGGCCGGCGTTCTTGCCGCCGAGTTCGAAGCTCACCGCCTTCACCCCATCGGCGGCGGCCCGCATGATCGCGCCGCCGGTGGCCGACTCGCCGGTAAAGGTGATCGCGTCGACGCCCGGGTGGCGGGTGAGGAACTCGCCCGCCGAGTCCGGCCCGAAGCCGTGCACCAGGTTGAACACACCGGCCGGTACGCCAGCGGCGGCCATCACCTCGGCGAGCACCGTCGCCGAGGCGGGAGTCTCCTCGCTGGGCTTGACCACGACGGCGTTGCCGCAGGCCAGCGCCGGAGCAACCTTCCAGGTGAGCAGCAGCAACGGCAGGTTCCACGGCACGATGACCGCGACCACGCCGACCGGCTTGCGCAGCGCGTAGTTGAGTGCCCGACCGCCGGTCGGGGTGACGGTGGTGAACGACTCGGTGGGGGCGGTCGCCACGATCTCCGCGAACGCGCGGAAGTTCGCCGCGCCGCGCGGGATGTCCAGGGTGCGGGCCTGGGCGATGGATTTGCCGGTGTCGGCGACCTCGGCGGTGACCAGGTCGTCGAAGCGGCGCTCCAGCTCGTCGGCGACGCGGCGCAGCACCTCGGCGCGCTCGCGCTCCCCCATGCGGCCCCACGGCCCCCGCAGCGCCGCCCGGGCGGCGGCCACCGCATCGTCCACTGTCGACTGCGATGCCTCGTCCACCTCGAAGACCTGCTCCCCGGTGACCGGGCTGGCCTTGGCGAACGGGTTCCCGCCGTCGACGAACTCACCGGCGACGAAGTTGCGCAACCGCTGCGGACCACTCGGCGCGTGGCCGGCCATCAGCCGCGGATCCCAGTTGCCGGTCATGCGCGCCTCCCTCGGCCCAGTGCCGCGCCGATCGCGCCGACCAGCAGCAGCGCGGCTCCGCCGACGACCGCCCCGAGCACCAGGTGCTGTTGGCGCACCCGGCGGCGCACCTCCGCGTACGGGGTGGTGGAGAACGACACCAGTTCGTACTGGGAAACGTACCGGCCCGGCAGGGCCCGTTCCAGTGCGTGCTCCACCCGCCGTCGGGTCTGGAAGACCGGGGAGGCGACCTTGTCCCGCATCTCCACGAAGTTGGTCAGCGCCATCGTCGCGATGGCCTCGGCGTTCTCCTGCCGGCGCCGCTGGAACAGCGGCAGCGCCGCCAACCAGTCGTCGGCGCACTCGTCCAGGCAGCGGTCCAGCTCCACCACGTCCTCGAAGGCGCAGTTGGCGCCCTGGCCGTAGAACGGCACTATGGCGTGCGCCGCGTCGCCGAGCAGGCCGACCTTTCCGCTGACCTGCCACGGGGTGCAGCGCACGGTGCCGAGCACGCCCACCGGGTTGTGCTGGTAGTCGTCGACCAGGTTCGGGGCCAGCGGGACCACGTCCGGGTAGTGCTCGGTGAAGTGCCGTTCGATCTCCGCCGGGCTGGTCAGCGAGGCGAAGCTGCCGGCACCGTCGTTGGGCCAGAACAGCGTGCAGGTGAAGGAGCGGTCCGGGTTCGGCAGCGCGATCATCATCGAGGTGCCGCGCGGCCAGATGTGCAGCGCGTCCTCCTCCAGGGCGAAGTCCCCGCCCAGCGGCGGGATCGTCAGCTCCTTGTAGCCGTAGTCGAGGAAGTCCACGCTCTCGTCGAGCAGCCCGTACGCCAGCAGTTGCCCACGCACCGCGGAGCCGGCGCCGTCGGCGCCGAGCACGACGGACGCCTTGGCCGCGACCGGGCCCTGCGGGGTCTCGAAGCTCAGGTCGCCGTCGGTCGGGTCGAGCCCGACCAGCCGGTGGTCGAAGACGACCCGCACGCCCGGCAGCGCGGCGGCCTCGTCCAGCAGGGCGTTGTTCAACGCGCCCCGGCTGATCGAGTTGATCGCCCGGTCGCCGGCGGCGCTGTACGACTGGAACTGCTGCTCGCCCTCGACCGGGTGGATCATCCGGCCGCGCATCGGCAGCGCGTCGGCCATCACCTGCTCGGCCAGCCCGATCCGGCGCAACGCGTCCAGGCCGCGTTCCGAGAGCGCCAGGTTGATCGAGCGACCGCGTTCGGCGGTGCCGGCGCGCGGGTCGGAGCGGCGCTCGTAGAGGGCCACCGGGTAGCCACGCCGGGCCAGGAAGCAGGCAGCCAGACAGCCGGCCAGCCCGGCACCGATGATCGCGATCTCGTCACGCCGCGCGGTCATGCTGAGCCGCCTTTCGTTCGCGACTGCGGGGCTCGCAACCCCGGCTCACTCCTCGCGCTCACAGAGGTCGCCCCCACCGTCGCGGCGAGCGCCGCGGCGGCCCGCCAGCAGTCGAGGTACGTGGAGTACAGCGGCACCGGGGCGAACCGCACGACGTCGGGTTCGCGGGCGTCGGCGATGACCCCGTGTTCGTACCGCAGGCGTTTGGTCAGCTCGGCGGCGCTGCCCGACCCGATGCGCACGGAGAGCTGGCAACCTCGGCGGGCTGGGTCACGTGGGGTGACCACCCGCAGCGGCCGGCCGACGGTCACCTCGTCGAGCAGTGACTCCAGCCAGCCGGTGAGGCGCTGGCTGCGCGCGCGCAGCGCGGTCATCCCCACCGCGTCGAACAGCTCCAGCGAGGTACGCACCGGGCCCATCGCGAAGACCGGCGGGTTGGAGATCTGCCAGGCCTCCACAGTGGCCGGTGGTCGGGACACCGGCGTCATCTCGAACCGGGTGGCTGCCGCCGTGCTCCACCACCCCTCGAACCGCTGCAGGTTCTCGTCGCCGAGGTGGCGCTCGTGCACGTAGACGCCAGCGAGGGCACCCGGGCCGGAGTTCAGGTACTTGTAGGAGCACCACGCGGCGAAGTCGACGTCCCAGTCGTGCAGGGCCAGCGGCACGTTGCCGACCGCGTGGGCCAGATCCCAACCGACAACCGCACCGGCGGCCCGGCCGGCAGCCGTGATCGCCGGGATGTCCAGCAGCTCACCGGTGAGGTAGTTGACCCCGCCGAGCAGCAGCAGCGCCACCCGGTCGCCCTCGGCGGCCAGGTAGTCGGTCACGTCCTCGGTACGCAGGGCGTCCTCACCCGCGCGCGGACGCAACCGGACCACCGTGTCGTCCGGGTCCAGGCCGTGGAACCGGGCCTGGCTGCGCACGGCGTAGCTGTCCGAGGGGAAGGCGGCATCCTCGATGACGATGCGGGTGCGCGCGCCGGCCGGTCGGTAGAAACTCACCATCAGCAGGTGCAGGTTGACGGTGAGCGAGTTCATCACCACGGCCTCCGCGGGCCGGGCGCCGACCAGTCGCGCGGCCGGGCCGGTCAACAACTCGTGGTACGGCAGCCAGGGGCGCTCCGCCTCCAGGTGCCCCTCCACGCCGAGCCGCCCCCACGCGTCCAGGTCGGCCAGGAGTTCGTCGCGGGTGGCCCGAGGTTGCAGACCGAGCGAGTTGCCGGCCAGGTACGCCGACTCGGGGTGGTCGCCGCCGTCGGCAGGCGGCACGTGGAACAGGTGCCGGTGACCGGGGTCGGCCTCGTCACGGCGATGCGCTTCTTGTTCTGGGGTTTGCATGTCTCGCTCTCCGGTCACATCGCGGTGCGGGCCGACCATAGCTCCGGGAAGACCACCCGGGCCATGCTGCGCTGCAACCACGCCAGGCCGGCGGAGCCTCCGCTGCCGACCTTGGCGCCCATCGTCCGCTGCACCGCCTTGACGTGGTTCCAGCGCCAGTCGCCGAACTCCTCGGCGACAGCGCTCAGCGCCTCGCCGAGCAGCCGCAGGTGATTGTCGGGGCTGGCGTCGTCGTAGATTCGCACCCAGGCCGCCTCCACCAACGGGTGCGGGTCGTGTTCGACGGCCACGTCCCGGTCGAGCAGGTCGGCGGGGAGGTCGAAGCCGCGCCGGGCGAGCAACGCGAGCACGTCGTCCCAGAGGCTCGGGGTGGTCAGCGCGGCGCTCAGCTCGGCATGCACCTCGGCCTGCCGGCGGAACGGGCGGATCAGCGTCGGGTCGCGCAGCCCGAGCAGGAACTCCAACTGCCGGTACATCGCCGACTGGAAGCCGGAGGCCTCACCGAGCAGATTGCGGAACCGGTTGAAGTCGGCCGGGCTCATCCAGCGCAGGCCCTGCCAGGCGGCGTTGAGCCCTTCCAGGTGCAGTTTGGCTCGGCCCAGCGGGGCCAACGCCTCCCAGATCTGGTCGGCGTGGATCAGCCGCTGGGTCTCGCGCAGCTCGTGGCAGGTCAGCCCGAAGTACAGCTCCATGATCTGGCTGACCATCAGGAAGGACATCTCGCCCGGGTCGCTGCTGAGCGGGTGCTGCATCTTGTGCAGAGCACTGGCCTGCACGTACGCGTCGTACGGCACCATGTCGGCGAACTCCAGCGTCGGTTCGCCACCGGTGCGCTCCGCCTGCGCGACACGCTGCCCAGGGGTCACCGGTCGCACCGTGGCGCGGCGGTTCGGCGCCCGCCGCTCCGTCTGATCCACCATCTCTTCTCCCTCCCCCGGACTAGCCGACGTCATGATCTCGCGGTCGGATCGGCCTGCGGAATGCCGAATCAACGGCTTCCGCCGGCTTCTCCTGGCAAACCAAAGGCAACTAGGCGAAGTCGGTTCACGAAAGTAAGGTCTGAGCGTGGACGACATGGACTGGGCGCTGCTGCGCGAGTTGCAGGCCGATGCGCGGCTCTCCTTCAGCGAGTTGTCCCGGCGGGTGCACCTGTCGCCACCGTCAGTCGCGGAGCGGGTTCGCCGGCTGGAGGAGGCCGGGATCATCACCGGCTACCACGCCCACGTCGACCTGAGCCGCGCCGGCCGCACAGTGGTCGCGCTGATCCGGATGTCCTGCTACGGCGCGCGGTGCATCCTGCACGACCCGGCGGTGGCTGACTGGCCGGAGATCCTGGAGATCCACCGGATCACCGGGGACGCGTGCAGCGTGCTGAAGGTGGCGGCCGGCTCGATCGGCGCGTTCGAGGGGGTCATCGACCGTCTCGCCCCGTACGGCCAACCGTCGAGCACGATGGTCCTCTCCTCCCCCCTGAACTGGCACCCCGTCACACCCCTCCCCCTCCGCTGACCCCAACGCGCCCCGCCCCGCGCCCTCCCCGCGCCGTCCCCGCGCCGTCCCCGCGCCCTCCCCGCGCCGATCTTGCAGTTTCTGCTGCCTTTATGTCCCTTATGCGGGTATTCGTCAGTGCAGAAAGTGCAAGATCGCGGGTTGGGGCGGTCGGGTGAGGGCGAGGGCCGGGCGGGTTTGGCTTCGGGGTGCGGGGAAAGCAGCGCGCGTGCCCAGGGGAGGGTTCCGGCGGTCGTCGCCGGTTGGGGGGAAATCATGCAGGCAGTCCGCACGATCAACCGCGCGCTCTCGTCCGCACTGACACTGGTGGGACTGGTCGGGGCGTTCGTCCTGTTGTCGGTCGCTCCGGCGCGAGCCGGCGAGAACGTCTTCGTCGAGGTGACACCCAACAGCGTCCAGGCCGGCAGTCGGGTCAGCATCAAGGCGAGCTGCGACAACGACAACAACAACAGGCAGTCCAGCGTGCACTCCGACGCGTTCGGATCCGTGACGCTGAGACCCGACAAGGGCTTCCTCACCGCGCAGGCCAGTGTTCCGCGCGACAAACCGGCCGATCAGTACCCGGTCGACCTGCGATGTGACAACGGACAGACGTCGTCGACCACGCTGACCGTGCTGAACATGGCCTCACCCAGCAAGGGCCCGGCGACCGGTGGCGGTGGGATGGCCGGCGGGCGCGGCACCGGCTCGCTGCTGGTGTTCGGTGGCGTGGCGTTGGTGGCCACCGCGATCGTGCTCGGGATGGCCGGCGGCCGACGTCGACCGGGAGCCGGCTCCTGAGCCGGATCACCCATGACCCGCAGATCCGCGCGTGCGCGGCCGGACCGCCGCGCCCGCCTCCGGGCCGGGCCGGCGCTGCGCGCGTCCGGCCGGCTGGTGGCCCGCGTCTCCGGACGGCTGCGACGGGTCGCCGGGCAGGCCGTTGCGGCGAGCGTCACCACCACCGATCCGGCCGCCCGTCCGCTGCCGCCGCGACGTCCGGCCGGGCCGTCGTCGGCCCGCCACCGGTTCGTTACGAGCCCCGGGTTGCCGGTGCTGGCCATCGCCGCGCTGATGGTGCTGATCGTGGCGATGCTCGGCGTCGAGCAGGTGACCGGGATGAGCCTGCTGCCGGATCGGCTCAGCGCCGGGCTGCGACCGCCGCCGAAGAAGTTCCCGGTGCTGCCGGCCAGCGACCCGACCAACCTCGCCATCGACAAGATCGACGTACGGGCGCCAGTACACGACGTGGGTATCGCCCCGGACGGCACGATCGCCGTGCCGGACGCGGCCCGCGCCCAGGAGGCCGGCTGGTACGACCAGGGGCCCAGCCCGGGCCAGTACGGCCCAGCCGTGATCGTCGGGCACGTCGACACCACCAGCGGGCCGGCGGTCTTCCACAAACTCCGCGAGCTGCGCTCCGGTGACGAGATCGAGGTCACCCGCACCGACCAGCGCGTGGCGGTCTTCGAGGTCAACTCGGTGGAGAAGTTCGACAAGGGCCGACTGCCGGTGGACGAGGTGTACGGCGACTTCAGCCGCCCGAGCCTCCGACTGATCACCTGCGGCGGCCAGTGGGTCGGCGGCGAGACCGGCTACGCGGACAACGTCGTGGTCTTCGCCTCGCTGGTCAAGGAGCGTTCAGGGTGAGATCGGGCAGATCGGCACGGGGGTCAGTTCTGCCCTGGGCTTGCCACGGGCAACCCTGCGGCCTTGGCACACTCGAGCAGTCGCCGGTCGTAACTGACGAATGCGATGAGCGCCGTTCCGGACTCGTTTGTCAGAACCTGGGCCGTGGCAAGGTGGATGGCGTCGAGGCTGCGTAGCGTGGGCTCGGCGAACGCCGCTGCGGTCGCGCGGACAGTGCCGTCGATCTCCAGCCGGAAGAGGCGCCCGACGGCCGCCGGAACGCCGATCAACGCTTGCGGGGCGGATCGGCGCAACGCCCTGGGCACTTCAACCTCGACGAGGGCTGAGGAAACCAGCGGGACGTCACCGTAGCTGTTGAGCCAGGCGACGAGGTCGGCGCTGTACGCCTCCTGACGAACAAGCTTGACGACCGCAGCGGAGTCAAGATAGATCACCAGCGCTCCTCGTCGCGCATCTCGGCGAGGGCGGCAGAAGCGTCCACGTCCTCAGCACCGAGCTTGGGCGGAAGCGGAACAGGACCGCCGCCGGTTGGAGCGACAGCCCGCCCCGCCGCGACAAGCTTGGCCAGCACCGACCTGTCGTCACTGACCGGAACCAGTCGGGCGATCGGGTGCCCGCGATCGGTGATCTCGACCGTCTCCCCGCCGCTCACCCGAGCCAGCACCTGACTCGTGTTCTGGTTCAGCTCTCGAACCCCGATGCGCTCCATGGAGACAGTGTAGAACTAAATGTTCTACATTCCGAGTCCGTTCACCACGTAGCGAAAGACGGCGGCCAGTGGGTCGGCGGCGAGACCGGCTACGCGGACAACGTCGTGGTCTTCGCCTCGCTGGTCAAGGAGCGTTCAGGCGGTTGACCGGCGTCGACGTACTCGGCGAGCCGGGCGGCCCCGGTGAGCATGGCCCGGCCCCGCTCGGTCAGCCGTTGCCGCCACTGACGCAGCGAGGCGGCGAGCGGTTCGGCGCCGCCGGCATCGCGTACTCGGCGCAGCACGCCCGCGATGTGGTCGAGCCGGTAGCCACCGCGGCGCAACAGGTGGGCCAGTTCGGCGTCGCGGACGTCGTCGGGAAGATAGAGCCGGTAGTGGGTCACCGGATCACGTGCCGGTCGCAGCACCCCGGCCCGCTCCCATTTGCGCAGCGTGGCCGCCCGCAGACCGAGCCGGTGAGCCAACACGCTGATCGGCACGGCCTTCTGGCTCTGCGGTTGCGGTCTCGTTCCGGTGAGCGTCAACACCGCAGCCTCGACCGCGTCCAGGGTCTCCCGATCGCGCTGGAGCAGCGCATGCCCCTGGTCGATGGTTCGCAACGCCGTGTCGATCTCGCCCCGGTTGACCGCCCGCATGATCTCGCCGCTGGCCGCATAGCCGTGGCCCGGGATCAACGCAAGGTAGGCACAAAGCGCCTTGGCGTGCAGTTCGGTGAAGCGACGGTAGCCGTTCGGCGTGCGCCGGGCCGGCGGCAGGACGCCGTCTCGTTCGTAGTTGCGGACGGCCTGCGCGGAGAGACCGTGGGCGCGCGCGAGGTCGACCGGTCGGCGTACCCCCGGGTTTGAAGGTTTTGTGGCTGTCACCGCGCTCCGCCGCTCGAGAGTCTCAACCGCTGGTTCAACGATACGGTTCATGGAATGCCACCTTTTCTCGACCTGCTGGCGGTTACCCCGGACCTGCTCGCTCTCGGCGAGCCGACGCACGGTGAGTCCGCCTTCCTCCAGCTCCGCAACGAGGCCTTTCTGTCGCTGGCCGAGCACGGCTACCGCTCGATCGCCGTGGAGAGCGACCGGACGGCCGGGCTGATCGCCGACGAGTTCGTGCAGGGCGTCGCCGCCGTGACACTCGACCGGGCGCTCGCCGAAGGGTTCAGCCACGGGTTCGGGGTGGCCCCGGCCAACCGTGACCTCCTGCTGCGGATGCGGGAGTGGAACGCCGGGCGGCCGGTCGCCGAACGCCTGACATTCCACGGCTTCGACGCCCCGGTCGAGTTGGAGAGCGCCCCGAGCCCGCGCCGCCACCTCACCCAGGTCTGCCAGTTCCTCGACCTGGACCGGGCCACCGAGATCGACGACCTGATCGGGGACGAGGGACGGTGGAGTGACACGGCCGCGATCTGGGAACCGGGCCGATCGGTCGGGCGCTCGACCGACGCCCAGCGACTGCGGGTGCTCGCCGACGACCTGCTGACCGAGCTGTACCTGCGGGCACCGTCGAGGTCGGCGGGCTGGCAGACAGCGTTCGTGCACGCCACGGCCGCTGTCGCGTTGCTGCGTTACCACGCCGCGGCCGCCGCACCACTGGCCCAGGAGGAACGCTTCGCCCGCCTGGCCGCAGTCCGGGACGCGCTGATGGCCGAGAACCTGCTCGCGATCCGATCGGTCGAGGCACACCGTGGGCCCACACTGGTCTTCGCGCACAACACGCACCTCCAGCGCCGCCCGAGCACCATGACGCTGGCCGACACGCAGCTGTCATGGGCCGGCGCTGGCGCGATCATCGCGTCGTTGCTGGGCGACCGGTACGCCGTGATTGCCGGCAGTCTCGGCGCGAGCCCGGCACTCGGCATCGGGCCGCCAGCCGCCGACACCTACGAGGGCCGACTCCAGCAGGAGGGCAGCCTTCCCCGGTACCTGCCGACGTCCGACATCGAAGCGGCCGAGCAGCGAACGCACGACTACCGCTACTTCCCGCTGGACCGGGCCACCATCGACCACGCCGACGCGGTCCTGCACGTCCCGACCGGTGTCGACACGGCTGTGCTCGCCGATCGGATCGCCGCACTGCCCGACGTCGAGCAGCTCGTGGCGAGCGACGAGAACGGGTCCCCCGAGGCGGCCTGGGGCGACCGGTTCTTCTTCGTCGGCCCGGACCGCCGCCAACCGTTCGCCACCATCGTCGAGCATGACGTGCCCGGCTTCGACGAGGCCGCACAGCTTGACCGCCCCGGCGTCTTCCGGCTCAACCTGGACCTGGGTCGGGCCGAGTTCGAGCGCCTGTTCGGCTTCCCGCCAAAGGCATTCGGGGAGCACCGGCACGAGTTCGACTTCGCCCGACTGGACACTCTCGTACCGCACCCGGGCTACGCCCAGTACGGCTTCGCCAGCATCGTCATGCCCGGTCCGCACCTGCTGCCCGAGGTGGATCGACTGCTGACGATCGCCCACGACCGTGCCGTGCGTCGCCGCGAGCGCGCGGCGCGGCGGACCGCCGGGTAGCGCGACCGACCGGAGTCAGGCGGCTGCCTCGGGCTCCCGCAGGTCCAGCCAGTCGGCCCAGCGCGGGTCGGGGGCGCGGTGGCCCAGCACCCGCCAGGCGGTGCCCTTCGGGGCGGCCGGCAACGCGTGTAACCGCCAGCCCATCTCGGCCGGGGTCTTGTCGCCCTTCGTGTGGTTGCACCTGGCACACGCGGCGACCACGTTCTCCCAGGCGTGCCGGCCACCCCGGCTGCGCGGAAAGACGTGGTCGATGGTCTCGGCCGGGCCCCGGCAGTAGGCGCACCGCCACCCGTCCCGGGCGAAGATCGCCCGGCGGGACAGCCCGACATGCGTTCGGTACGGCACCCGGACGAAGCGCGTCAGCCGGACCACGGACGGCACCGGCAGCGCGTCCCGGGCGCTGTGCAGGATGCCGTCACCGTCGGCGACGCAGACCGCCTTGGCGGAGAGGACGAGGATCGCGGCGCGACGCACCGACACGACACACAGCGGCTCGTAGGTGGCGTTGAGGACCAACGCGCCGGAGCCCACCGTGGGTCGTATGTCAGGCATCGCGCTCACCCTCCCGGTTCAGCGGCTGCTGGGGACCGCCGTCGACCGGGGCCGGACACAAGGGCCCACACGGTCGACGCCGGGCCGATCACCGACGTCCGTTGCGCCAATAGTCCCTGATCGGACCCCGGATTGCACGTACTAATCCCTCATGGGGTATGAGGATCATCCGCAATCGGGCCGATCGCTGCTTTGGCCTGGGTGAACCCTTCCGTTGCCCGACAGTGGTTGAGAGCCCTTGCCGCCCTCAGATGTGCCGAATCTGTGCCCGGTGATCTTCGGCGCTGCCGACGGCACCGGCCCCCGGCCTCCAGGTCGAGAGCGAGGGCCGCGCCGGCGTCAGCAGCAGCTAGCGGTAGCCGTCTCCTTCTCAGCGGCGGGTGTGCAGCAGGCGCTTTCGGTGGCCTTCTCCAACTGTTCGGAGTCGGCCTTGACGGTGTAGACCTCCCAGGGCTCGTTACCGGGGCCGCGCACCCACACCTTGTCCTGGAGGGCGTAGCAGCACTCAGTGCTGTTCTCCTCCAGGGTGATCAGAACGGAGTCGGTGAGGCGCCTGGTGGCCGCGTTGACGTCGTCGGTGCTGAACACCTCGACGCCCAGGTGGTCCATCACGGTGGGCTGGTCGGCCTCGCCTTCGAGCAGCACGAGCTTCAACGGCGGGTTCTCGACGGCGAAGTTGGCGTAGCCGGGGCGACGCTTGGCGGGCTCGACGCCGAACAGCTTGGAGTAGAAGGCGACGGAGTCTTCGAGGTCGGACACACGCAGGGCGAGCTGAACGCGGGACAACGGCTTGATCATCACTGCTCCTTGTCTTGATACTTTTCGAAGCAAGACCCACGTTGCACCCTGTTTCGAAATCTGTCAACCTAGAGGAATGTCGAAACAAGCTCTGCCGGTGGTGAACCTGGACGCGGTTGCCTGCTGCGCGCCAATCGCGGTCCGCCCCATGGACACCAACCAGGCAGCAGTGGTCGCACCGATGTTCAAGGCTCTAGGCGACCCGGTCCGACTACGGCTGATGTCGATGATCGCCTCGGTGCCGGAAATGTGCGTCTGCGATCTGACCCCCGCGTTTGAGCTGTCCGGGCCGACCATTTCCCACCACCTGAAGGTCTTGCGGGAGGCTGGCCTGGTCGACTCCGAGCGGCGCGGCACGTGGGTCTGGTACCGGGTCCGCCCGGATGCGTTCCGACAACTCCGCGCGCTTCTGGACCTCTCCGCTACCTTCGCAGAGGGCACAGCGTGAGCCTGTTGGCCCGTCGCGCGTCGGCGGAGTTCGTTGGTACGGCTTTACTCGTTGCCGCTGTCGTCGGTTCCGGGATCGCCGCCGCCCGGCTTTCGCCCACCGATGTCGGGCTCCAGCTCCTGGAGAACGCGATCGCCACCGCCCTGGCGCTGGGCGCGTTGATCCTGACCTTCGGGCCGGTATCGGGCGCGCATTTCAATCCGATCGTCTCCGTCGTTGACTGGTGGCTCAGCCGTCGCGCCGGTAGCGGCCTGACCGGCGGTGATCTCGCCACCTACATCGCCGCGCAGGTCTGCGGCGCGATCACCGGGACTGTTCTGGCCAACCTGATGTTCGATCTACCGGCCGCTACGTGGTCCCGCACCAATCGCGTCGGCGCGAACCTGTGGCTGGCCGAGATAATCGCCACCGCCGGCCTGGTCGTCCTGGTATTCGCCCTCGTTCGCACCGGTCGCAGCAATGCGGCTCCGGCCGCCGTAGGTGCCTACATCGGTGCCGCCTACTGGTTCACCTCGTCCACATCATTCGCGAACCCCGCCGTCACTGTCGGCCGCGCCTTTACCGACACCTTCGCCGGAATCGCCCCCAACTCCCTGCCCGGCTTCGTCGGCGCGCAGCTCGTCGGCGGCCTGGTCGCCATCGCCGCCATCGCCACCTGGTACCCCAGTGCCGACAAGTCCGCCGACGCCGTGGTCGTACCCCGCCTCAAGCAGGAGACAGAAGCCCGATGAGTGAGAAGCCCAGCGTCCTCTTCGTTTGCGTCCACAACGCCGGCCGTTCCCAAATGGCCGCCGGCTGGCTCCGACACCTCGCCAGCGACACCATCGAGGTCCGCTCCGCGGGCAGCGAACCCGCCGACCAGATCAACCCCGTCGCCGTCGAAGCCATGCGCGAAGTCGGCATCGACATCACCGGACAAACCCCGGATCGGCTCACCTGGGACGCCGCCCAAGCCAGCGACGTCATCATCACCATGGGCTGCGGTGACGCATGCCCCGTCTTCCCCGGCAAACGCTACGAAGATTGGAAGCTCACCGACCCTGCCGGTCAACCCCTCGACGTCGTCCGCCAGGTGCGCGACGACATCAAGACGAGAATCACCGAACTGCTCGCCAGCATTCGACCGAACCGCTGAGCGCAACGCTGCCGCCCTGCACGCTCCCGAACACCGAAGCCCCGGAAACTGCCATCGATCATGGCGGCCCGGGGCTACTTCGTATGTCGCGCCGCCGGCGGGCCATCACCGATCGCGCCGTGGCCGCAGGCCTGAGGCGCGATCGGCGGACCAGGTTCGGCGGCGCGAGCGGTCCGCGTAACTCAGCGATCTGAGGCCGCGTACCTTCCGGAAGGCCGCCGCGCTCGAACCGGCGGAGGAGCATTTCCTTGGTTGCCCATGGGGAATGCATCCGCGACTCAGGCGCTCCCCACTCGGTCGGATAGTCCGCCTCCCAGCGCAGGTACAGCACCGCAACGATGCCCAGCAGGAGCAGCCGCCCGATCCAGCGATCGGCACTGCCGTGGAAGACCCGGTCGCGGCCCCTGCGCCCCTTCGGGTCGACGCGCACGCTCCACCGCTTTCTCGCCATGCTCGTCACGCCGGTCCGCCGGCCGGTGGGTCGGCGGCGGAGGCTCGGGCTCCTTGCGGTACGAAGACATAGTGAGTGCCGCCAGCGTGACGCCCCTAGCCCTGTCCGACGCCGTCTCGGTGAACTGCCAGGGCAGCACCTCCTGCGAGTGGATCTACCGGATCACCGGGTCGTCCTGGTTCGCCGAGGGAAGCTACTGGATCCTGCTCAAACCGCTTCGGGTGCTGCTGATCCTGGCCCTGGCGATGGTGGCCCGCTGGGCGCTGCACCGGACGATCAACCGGTTGGTTCGGACGACCACCGACGGCGCGGTGCCGACGATGCTACGGCCGCTGCGCGAGCGGGTACCCACCGCCGCGGTCGACCCGGCCGAGTTCGTGCCCGAGCGACGGAGGCAGCGGGCCGAGGCGATCGGGTCGGTGCTACGCAGCCTGACCACCGCGTTCGTCTTCGGCATCGCGCTGCTGATGATCCTGCGGGAGTTCAGCTTCGACCTGGCCCCGCTGCTGGCCAGCGCGGGGATCGCCGGTGTGGCGCTGGGCTTCGGTGCGCAGAGCCTGGTGAAGGACCTGATCGCCGGCCTCTTCATGCTGATCGAGGACCAGTACGGCGTGGGTGACAACGTCGACCTGGGCGAGGCGATGGGCGTGGTCGAGTCGGTCGGCCTGCGGGTCACCACAGTGCGCGACGGCCGCGGCGTGCTCTGGTACATCCGCAACGGCGAGATCATCCGGGTGGGTAACAAGAGCCAGGGTTGGGCGCTTGTGGTGGTGGACCTGCCGATCGGCTTCAACAGCACCGAGGAAGCGACGGCGGTGCTACGGACCGCGGCCGCCTCGGTCGCCATGGACCCGGAGCTGTCGCCGGAGATCGTGGAGGCGCCCGAGGTGCTGGGTGTCGAGCAGGTGACTGTGGACGGCGCCGTCATCCGCACAGTGGTGAAGACGACCGCTGACGGGCAGTTCGCGGTGGGCCGGGAACTGCGTCGGCGTCTCGCCGAGGCGCTGGAGAATTCGGGGATCACCGCTCAGATAGCAGCGGCCCGCATCTATCCCGGTCTGTCGACCCGGCCGTTGTCCGAGGGCGAGACCGGTCAGGGCGGCGCCACCTGACACCGCCCACATTGTCCGGCAATTCAGGGGTCGCGAGCCGGCCGGCCCCTCGGGTATCGTCCGTTCGTTCAGTCGGGGAGGCGACGAACGACCCGTTCGACCTAGCTAGTTGTCAGACGATCGGGCAGAATCCGGAGCACGCGTTCCCACCGAAGCGTGATCACAACCTCGCTGATCCGTAGATCTGACGAGCGCTTCCGACCGGGCTGCCACGAGCGGCCGAGCCGGGGCCGATGGAGGCGACGGTGCCTGACGAGCGACCTTCCGCGGAAGGCCCCGCCACATTCCGCGACGTCTTCGGCCAGCACGAGTTCCGGGCCGTGTTCGTGGCTGGTGCTCTCTCCTGGGTCGGCGACTACGTCGCGAAGGCCGCCGTCACCCTGCTCGTCTATCAGCAGACCCGGTCCGTCGCGCTCTCCGCGGCTGCCTTCGCGGTCAGCTTCCTGCCCTGGCTGCTCGGCGGTCCCGTGCTCGCCGCACTCGCTGAGCGGTACCCGTTCCGACGGGTGATGGTGGCATGCGACCTCATCCGGATGGCGCTGATGCTGGTCATCGCCATTCCGAGCCTGCCGTACCAGGCGGTGCTGGTGCTCATTTTCGCCGCCACGCTGGCGAACCCGCCGAGCCAGGCGGCGAAGTCCGCGCTGATCCCGCAGTTGCTCACCGGCGACCGGCTGGTGCTGGGGCTGTCGCTCAACGGCAGCGTCGGGCAGGCCGCCCAGGTCGTCGGGTACGTCTTCGGCGCCGCTGTCGCCGCTGTCGACCCGGAGGCGGCGCTGCTGTTCAACGCGGTCACGTTCGGTCTCTCGGCGCTGCTGGTTCGCCTCGGCGTGCGCCACCATCCGGCGATGATGAACCCGGAGCACCGCAGCCACCTGCTGCGTGAGACTCGGCAGGGGTTCGGCATCGTGTTCCGCACACCGGTGCTGCGGGCCATCGCGGTGCTGGTGTTCAGCTCGATGCTCTTCTCGATCGTTCCCGAGGGTCTGGCCGCGGCCTGGGCCAACGACGAGGGACGTGGTGCGCTGAGCGCGGGCACCGCACAGGCGGCGATCATGGTGGCGAACCCGATCGGCTTCATCCTCGGTGGTTTGCTGGTGAGTCGCCTGTTCGGTCCGGCTCGCCGGCTGAAGCTGATGCGGCCGCTCGCGGTGCTCGCCCCGTTGGTGCTCGTACCGGTGCTGCTCGACCCCCCGCCGCTGGTGGTGGCACTGCTCGCCGCGCTCTGCGGGTTCGCGGTCGCCGGCATGATGCCGATGGCCAACGGGTTGTTCGTCCAGGCGCTGCCCAACGGCTTCCGAGCCCGCGCCTTCGGGGTGATGGCCACCGGCATACAGGTCATCCAGGGCCTCGCGGTACTGGTCACCGGGATGCTCGCCGAACGGTTCCCCATTCCGATCGTGGTGGGGGTCTGGAGCGCAGCCGGGGTGGTGCTGATGACGGTGGCCACGCTGCGGTGGCCGGACCGGCAGACGGTGGACGACGCGATCACTGCCGCCTCGTTGGCCAACGCCGCTCCGCCATCCTCCGGCCTCGGCGACCCGGCCAGCGACCGCCCGGTGGAAGGCAGGCCCAACCCACATACCGGTGACGGCCACCGCCGGCACGCTGTCACCTGACCCGTCGAACCGACCTTCACCCGGGCAGGCCGGTGCCGACATTCGGGCTTGTCGACCCGGCGTGATCCGACGCACGGTGTGCGGGTCGGGTCGACACCGGACGCACCTGGCAGGATGGAACTGTGACTTCCGCAGGTGAATCCGACCGTCCCGGTGCGTCGATGACCCTCTTCGAAGCGGTCGGCGGCGAACCCACCTTCCGCAAGCTGGTCGACGAGTTCTACGCCGGGATCGCCACCGACCCCCTGCTGCGACCGATGTACCCGGAGGAGGACCTGGGCCCGGCCGCGGACCGGATGACCCTGTTCCTCATGCAGTACTGGGGTGGGCCGAACACGTACTCCGCTCAGCGGGGGCACCCTCGGCTGCGGATGCGCCACGCGCCGTTCCGGATCGGAGCGGCCGAACGGGACGCCTGGCTGCGCAACATGCGCCGCGCCGTGGACCGGCTCGACCTTGAGCCGGAGATCACCGTCACCCTCTGGGACTACCTGGAGCGGGCCGCGTACTTCATGGTCAACGTCGAGGACGACCCGGCCAACGGCGGCTGACCCACAGCGCCCGGATCGGCGTCAGAGCAGCGCGCCCTCGTCGTGCAGCCAGTCCACGAAGCTGGTGGCGACCGCCGCGCCGCAGTCGAGCATCTCGACCAGGAGCGCGTCGTGGGTGCCAGCACCCAGGGGCACCTGAAGCTCGGCGTAGATCGGTAGCTGACCGCGCTCGGTCGGGTCACCGATGTACGCCTTGCAGAACCGGCGGGTGTGGTTCCACTCGTTGACCACCCGGTACGCCCGGTCGGCCCAGTCCGGCGGGACCGTGGCGTGCGGGCGTGCCCGCATGACCAGGATCTCGTCCTCCGGCCCTTCGAGGGTGACCAGCACCGCGTGCCGCTCCCACATCGCCAGCAGGTTGCCGTCGCCGTCGGCCAGGTAACGCACGTCGAGCAGATCGAGCGCGTCACAGACCCGGCGCAGACTCACCGGCTCGACGGTGGCGGGCGTATCGGTCAGCACGGGCCGCTCGTTGGACGGGCAGTCGTCCCCCGGCTGGCGAGGACTGGGCGGCCCGATCCGGACCGCGCTATCGACTGTGATCCCGCTTCGGGTTTCCGGTTCGCCGCCGTCGGCGGGACCGGGGCGCCATGACCACCACGGCATCGCTCGCGCACCTCACTCCCCAGCGGATCCAGTCGCCTACGGTGCGTTGGATCCGAGGATGGACGGTACCCGGACAGCCGGGTTGAAGCACCCCCCCAACGACCGCCCCTGACCAGAAGAATGATCCTGGGTCATCCGTTCGGACGAGCGCTCAGGGGTGTCACGGCAAGATCCGTGGCCTTCTGCAACCACGCCGCTCCGTGTGGTCCCACCAGGCCCACCCAACGACCGGCCACCCGCACCTGAACGGCGTCCCCGCCCTCGCCGGCCGCCGAGCCGTGGGCGGCACCGAGGAAGCCCATCCGGACCACCCCCTGCACCAGCCGCTGCGGCACCTCGACCGGCGCGTCGGGCGCCCCGTCGGGCGTCCCGTCGGTCGTCCCGTCCGGGGTGATCAGCACCGCCACGTGGTCGAGCAACGCGTCACGCAAGGCGCGCTGGCCCACGGCACGGCCGGCCACACCCTGCTCGCTCGCCGCCCGCAGGGTGCCCGCCGCCGCGTCGGCGATCCGTCGCAACTCGGCAACGGGCAGCGCCTCCACCTGGCGGCTCCGCGTCGGCGGCAGCGGCCACCGCCACTGGGCGTCCCGGCGGGTCGGCAGGGTCGAGCCGCTCCGCTCCAGTTCGGCGAGCAGCTCTGCGGCTGCCACAGTGACGTCCTCCGCGACGCCGTCGGCCGGCCCACCGGCAACCGTGCGGACCACCAGGACCTGCCACGGCAGCCGGGCCCACAGGGCGATCCGGCCCGGTGCGCCGGCCGGCCGCAGCCGGACCGGTGCGACCGGATCCAACCGGACCAGCCGGGCCAGGAAGGCGCCCGCGTCCGCCACCCCTTCGACACCGTGGGTGGGCGCCGCCGTCCGACCCGGCTCGGCGGTGCCGGGCCGGGTCACGCCACCCCGCCCTGTGGCGCGTACGTGAGCAGGAAGTCCCGCTCCTCGCTGGTGATCCGCCGGGGCACCTGGCGGGTCAGGTCGAACGGCACCAGCACCGAGCGAGCTCGGCTGGCCAGCACCTCACCGTCGTACAGCTCGTAGGCGACGGTGAACCGGGAGGCCCGGATCTCCTCCACCCACAGCTCGATCCGCACTGTGGGGGCCGCCTCCGCGGTGGCCCGGCCGAGCGCGTAGTCGACCGGGCGCAGGTAGTCGACCTCGTGCCGGCGGATCACCACCCCGTCGGCGAACGAGCCGACGCCCCAGGCCCGGCCGCCGGCGAACATCAACGCCACCCGCGCCTCCTCGTACAGAGTGAGGAAGCGCGAGTTGTTGACGTGGCCGTACGCGTCCAGGTCGGACCAGCGCAGGGTGCAGTGGTAGACGAAGCGGTCAGACACCTTCTCGGCCGGTCAGTCGCGGGTCAGCTTGCGGTAGGTCACCCGGTGTGGCCGGGCGGCCTCCGCGCCGAGGCGGTCGACCTTATTCTTCTCGTACGCCTCGAAGTTGCCCTCGAACCAGAACCACTTGGACGGGTCCTGGTCGTCGCCTTCCCAGGCCAGGATGTGCGTGGCGACGCGGTCCAGGAACATCCGGTCGTGGGAGATGACCACGGCGCAGCCGGGGAACTCCAGCAGGGCGTTCTCCAGGCTGGACAGCGTCTCCACGTCCAGGTCGTTCGTCGGCTCGTCGAGCAGGATGACGTTGCCGCCGATCTTCAGCGTCAGCGCCAGGTTGAGCCGGTTGCGCTCGCCGCCGGAGAGCACCTTGGTCGGCTTCTGCTGGTCCGGGCCCTTGAAGCCGAACGCGGCGATGTACGCCCGCGACGGCATCTCGACCTTGCCCACCATCAGGTAGTCCAGCCCGTCGGAGACGACCTCCCAGACGGTCTTGTCGCCGTTGAGGCCCTCACGGTTCTGGTCGACGTACGACAGCGAGACGGTGGGGCCGACCCGGACCTCGCCGCTGGTCGGCTCCTCCAGCCCGACGATGGTCTTGAACAGCGTGGTCTTGCCGACGCCGTTGGGGCCGATGATGCCGACGATGCCGTTGCGCGGCAGCGAGAACGACAGGTTGTCGATCAGCAGCCGGTCGCCGAAGCCCTTGCTGAGGTTGTTCGCCTCGATCACCGTGCTGCCCAGGCGCGGGCCCGGCGGGATCTGGATCTCCTCAAAGTCCAACTTGCGGGTCTTCTCCGCCTCGGTGGCCATCTCGTCGTACCGGTCGAGGCGGGCCTTGGACTTGGTCTGCCGGGCCTTGGCGTTGGAGCGGACCCACTCCAGTTCCTCGGTGAGGCGCTTCTTCATCTTGGCGTCGCGGCGACCCTCGACGGCCAGCCGGGCGGCCTTCTTCTCCAGGTAGGTGGAGTAGTTGCCCTCGTACGGGTACGTCCGGCCACGGTCCAGCTCGAGGATCCAGTTGGCCACGTTGTCGAGGAAGTACCGGTCGTGGGTGATCGCCATGACGGTGCCGGCGTACTTCGCCAGGTGCTGCTCCAGCCAGGAGACGCTCTCCGCGTCCAGGTGGTTGGTGGGCTCGTCGAGCAGCAGCAGGTCGGGCGCCTCCAGCAGCAGCTTGCAGAGGGCCACCCGGCGACGCTCACCACCGGAGAGCTGGGTCACGTCGGCGTCCGGCGGCGGGCAGCGCAGCGCGTCCATCGCCAGTTCGAGCTTGGAGTCGACGTCCCAGGCGTCGAGGTGGTCAAGCTCCTCCTGGAGCTTGCCCATCTCCTCCATCAGCTCGTCGGAGTAGTCGGTGGCCATCTGCTCGGCGATCTTGTTGAACCGCTCCAGCTTGGCCTTGGTCTCGGCGACCGCCTCCTCGACGTTGCCGAGCACGGTCTTGGCCTCGTTGAGCGGGGGCTCCTGGGCGAGCATGCCGACGGTGTAGCCGGGCATGAGTCGGGCCTCGCCGTTGCTCGGCTTGTCCAGCCCTGCCATGATCTTGAGGAGGCTGGACTTACCGGCGCCGTTCGGACCGAGCACACCGATCTTGGCTCCCGGCAGGAAGCTCAACGTGACGTTGTCGAGCACGACCTTGTCGCCGTGCGCCTTGCGCGCCTTTTCCAGGACGTAGATGTACTGGGCCACGGTGCGGGCTACCTCCGTCGGTTGCTGTCGCTGATCGGCGGCGCGGCGCGGGCTGCGAGGACCGCCCGCCGCCGCCGGCCGGGAGCCGGCCGCGCGCACGCCATCGTCAATCCTGACAGGTACGGCGCGCTTCGCCCACATCACCCCGCCCCAGGAGTACGCGGGCGCGCCGCGTTGCCGACCCTGGTATCACCCGCTAGCGTCCCCGGTATGACCAAGAAGATCGCCATCAGCGTGCCGGATGACGTGGCGGAGCGGCTGGCCGAGGAATCCAATGTCTCCGCCTTCATCACCGAGTCCGTTCGTCAGCGGATGGCTGGCGAACGGACGCGGCGGGCGCTTCGACAGGTGGGCTTCCAACTCACCGACGAAGGCCTCGCCGAGGCGGGCCGGAAGCTTGACGAGGCTCACGCCAAGATCACCCCGGAACTGCGATCCAAGGCAGCTGCCCTGCTGGGCGAGGCTTCTCGCGGACGGATGACCATCCGTGACTGATGCCGGCCTCGTCCTCGACACGGGCTGCCTCCTCGCCTACTCGGAAGGCATGGAGGCTGTCGGGGAGCAGATCGCGAAAGTCGCGGACAAGGGGCAGGGCGTGATCGTCCCCGCACTCTGCCTCGCAGCCGCGTACCGCCAGGTGGCCAGTGACGGCTGGCCACTGCTCGACATCGTCGGCGACCTGGAGCACGTCATGGTCACGCCCGTCGAGCACGACATGTGCGCCATTCTCGGCGGCTGGTCACGAACCCTCGGCGGCATGGATCTGGCCCAGGTTGCGATGGAGGCCGCTCGGGCGATCACGCCGATCATGACGGATCGGCGGGAACTGCTGGGTGAGGTGCTGCCCAAGGAATGGCCGATCATCGACCTCTGACCAGCGCGCATGTCGACAAGATCACCTTTAGGATTCGGTCGCACCGAGGCGGGTAGGAGACTCCGGCACTAGGCACAAGACGCCGCAGCTACGCTCAGTACGCTCATCGCGGTGGACCCGTCAGTACCCGGAGGTGGCCGATCGTGACCGTCCGTAGCTCCTTTGTCGTAGTGGCGAACCGTCTGCCGGTCGACGAGGTGAGCACACCCGAGGGCCGGCAGTGGCGACGCAGCCCTGGCGGGCTGGTCACCGCGCTGCACCCCGTACTCGCCGAGCACAAGGGCACCTGGGTCGGCTGGGCCGGTGGCACCGGCGCGGCCCCCGAGCCGTTCGACCTGGAGGGGATCCGGCTGCACCCGGTCCCGCTCAGCGCCGAGGAGTTGGAGCGGTACTACGAGGGCCAGTCCAACGCGACGATCTGGCCGCTCTACCACGATGCCGTGGAGACACCGGCCTACAAGCGCCGGTGGCGGGAGGCGTACCGCCTGGTCAACGCCCGGTTCGCGGAGGCCGCAGCCGACGTGGCGGCCGAGGGCGCGACGGTCTGGGTGCAGGACTACCAGCTCCAGTTGGTGCCGGCGATGCTCCGCGAGCTCCGCCCGGACCTGCGGATCGGGTTCTTCCTGCACATCCCGTTCCCGCCGATCGAGCAGGACTCGGGAGCACCCGGCGCCCAACTCGGCCACCTTCACCGGCGTCGCCT